>CALFOL010000736.1 GCA_937919915.1 uncultured Planctomycetaceae bacterium | reverse complement strand
GGAGAATCACTGACTCTCTGTTGTCTCCGTTGCCTCCTGTTGAATTGCGATTCTGAAGACATGCAATAAGGGGTCGGGGCTCTTCAACGACGTCATGTCCGCACGCGGTTCGTTAGTCACAAACCCAAACAAGAAGTCATCGAAGCTGGTCAGCGAATCAAAGCGGTACATACCCCTGCTATGGTTCGGCTTTCTTTCCAGTGCCGACTGCGACGAACGAGACGTCGTGGAGTCTCAACAGCGTCTGGGCCTCTTCGACTGAGCAACTGACCGTCCTGTTTTACGGCGTTCACAAAGACGGCGCGACCTTGCACGAGATTTTGGACAACGACTCGTTCGCGGGAACTCTGGTCAGCGACAACGCGGCCGTGTATCAGGGGTTTACGAATTCGCAGAAATGCCGGGCTCATTGGGTTCGCAAGGCGATCAAGCTGACGCTTCAAGATGGGACGAATCAGCAATACCGGGGACTGGCGGATGAACTGCTGTCCGACATCCACAAACCCAAAGAAGGAATTCGCCAACGCTGATCACGGAACGCTATCTGAGACACTCCCGTTCTGCTGTCGAATCCACTAGAATTGAGCATTCTACCTGGACGCGGGCGTCTTACGCAGCGGAAACGCCAGAACATTCGACGACTCATGGACTGAAGAACGCGATGAAAACAGTTGGGATTATTCCGGCTCGGCTGCAGTCGACTCGATTGCCTCGGAAGCTGCTACTAGATCAGACCGGGAAGCCGTTGATCCAATATGTCTGGGAAGTGGCGACAGCCTGTTCGGTTCTGGACGATGTCATCGTGGCGACAGACAGCCAGGAAATCTTCGACGTCGTTGTCAGCTTCGGTGGCAAAGCGGAAATGACGGCAGCTCACCCCAGCGGCAGCGATCGCGTGGCCGAAGTTGTCGGTCGGTCGTGCGGCGACGCAGACATAATCGTCAACCTGCAGGGTGATGAGCCGGAACTGGAATCCGCAACGATCGCGGCACTGGTGCAGGCAATCACGACTTCCACGGCGGAAATGGCCACAGTCGCCGCACCAATTCGCGATCCTGAAGTCGTAAAAAGTCCCGATTGCGTGAAGGTTGTGCTGGACGATCACCACAACGCGTTGTATTTCAGTCGCTCGCCGATCCCGTTCCCTCGAGACCGTACGGTCAGTGCACTGCTGGCAAACGACCAGATCTCTCCCTGGTTGCTGCACGTTGGGTTGTACGCCTATCGCCGCGAATTTCTGTTGCGAATGACGTCTGCGCCCCCGTCCTCACTGGAACTGCTGGAAAAGCTGGAACAACTGCGGGCATTGCAGTCTGGAGCGACCATCGCGGTGGCTGTGATTGACCATGCGGCGGTCGGAATCGACACCGCGGAAGACTATGCGGCGTTCGTACGCCGTCAAAAAGCCTGAATTCAGGGCCAAGTGTCAGGAATTCGCGATCTGCTGCTGACGATGGCTGTGTCGTGTCGGTAGGCTTCGCAACAATACTGACGGTCCTTTACTGAAGCGAAGTGGACCAGCACCGGTCTGCGCAGCGTGCGCACGGTAGAATCAGAACAGCAAACAACACAACAGGTTAAGGATTCAGCATTATGGGCATTCCGAAAGTGGCGATCGTCGGTCGTCCAAATGTCGGGAAAAGCTCGCTGCTGAACTGGATGGCGGGCAAGTTACTTTCGGTTGTCGACCCCACGGCCGGCGTCACGCGCGACCGTGTCACATGGATCGTCAACGAAAAAGACCGCTACTTCGAATTGGTCGATACGGGCGGAATCGGGATTGTTGACAGCGATGACCTGTCTGCCGACATCGAACGTCAGATCGACATCGGTTTGACAGAATGCGAATTGATGTTGTTTGTGGTCGACGCCAAAGCCGGCGTGACGCCACTTGACCAGATGGTTGCCGAACGCCTGCGCCGCATCAACAAAAAGACGCTGATGGTGGTCAACAAGTGCGATTCCAGCAAACTGGACATCGAAGCCGGCCAGTTTATGGGGCTGGCCGGCATGGATCAGGTGATCACCAGCGTCAAAGGGAATCGCAATCGCAAGGAATTGCTGGCGGCCATTGTCGCGGCGCTTCCAAAGCAGCGACTGGAGGAAACGGCCGACGGTCAGGAGCTCATGGGGCAGCCACTGATGCGACTGGCAATCGTCGGGCGACGTAATGTCGGGAAGAGCACATTCATCAATCAACTGGCTGAAACAGATCGAGTCATCGTTAGCGAAATCCCCGGGACGACGCGGGACAGCATCGATATCCGCTTCGAAGTCGACGGGCGAACGTTTGTGGCCATTGATACGCCGGGTGTGCGGAAGAAGAAAAGTCTGGCGAACGACATCGAATTCTACGGACTCGTGCGGGCCCAGCGCAGCATTCGTCGCGCCGATGTGGTGCTGATGTTCTTCGATGCGACAAAGACGATTTCGAAGGTCGACAAACAGCTGGTTGATGAAGTCTCAAAGCACCACAAGCCCTGCATTTTTGTGGTGAACAAATGGGATCTGGCACTCGAAGAAGACATGACCATTGATAAATGGGGCGAGTATCTGGTCAAGACGTTTGCTTCGATGCGACACGTGCCCATTGCCGTATTAACGGCGAAAGACGGGCGTAACGTGCGGCAGTTGATTAACCTTTCCCAGAGCGTGTTTAAGCAGTCGCGGACACGCATGTCGACTGGCAAGCTGAATCGAGCTCTGAAGATCGCCGTTCAGAAAAACGTACCGCCCCATCGGAAAAACAAGCGGCCGAAAATCTATTACGCGACACAGGTTGCGGTGGCTCCGCCGACAATCGTGGTGAAGTGCAACGATCCGAAATTGTTCGACGAATCGTGGAAACGTTACCTGCTCGGATTCCTTCGTGAGGTTTCGCCCTTTCAGGAAGTTCCAATGCGGATGATCATGCGGTCTCGATCAGAAGCCGACCCGAACTTCGAAATGCCCGATATGTCACTGCGAGATGTGATGGGAGACGACTTCGACATCGATGAGAATGACGAGCTCGAAGACGACGAACTGATTCTGCACGATGGACTCGTCGACGAAGAGGCTTCAGAGGAGGATGATGAGGTCGACTCGGAGTGGGATGAGATTCAATAACCGCAGGCTGGATTCAGATCCGACTTTTGTGGCGTGTCCCTTGCAGAATGGAACGCGTGGACTCAGGAATGCGATCGAGGGACCGCCGATCAACGACAAATAGAAGTCGAATGGCAGCATAAACGGATTGACGTCGTCGCAGATGGAGTCAGCCGACCACCCGATAATGAAGTGCCATGCTGGCATAGGGAAAAGAACGCTGCGACGGCCCCCCCTTTGGCACCGATACCTAGACACCTCAGCGATTCCGGGCCGGAGGTCCGGCACACCCCTTTTATGCCGGGGCTGCGAAGCCCCGGGACCACATCAGCCGCCGCCGCAACGCCATGAAGGATAGAGAGCCGGCAAAAGGCTGGGTTCATGGATGATGAGTGTTGATCGCAACTTTGATTGGTGTTGCATGCCTCGAAATACGGACAGTATCGAATCGTATTCGATGATTTATTCGTGCGTTCGCCCCTGCGGCCGCAGCGAACGGCCTAACGGCACTGTGACCGCCAGAGTTTTCGGCATTTCCGCTTACGAATCAGGCAGCACTCCTGTCGCGGGCTGGACGATGTCCTGACCTGAAAAGATGGAGGTGTCCGCTGTATGAGCAGGTCGCGACGACAATGTCGAATTCTGCTGAAAAATCAGCCACGTCGTTTGCTGTTGGGTAGATGCATGAAGGCCCCCCGTGAACGGCGGGCTTCAAGTCGTCGTCACTGCAAACTAACGACTGCCAACGGAAGGCAGTGTTCATTTCAAGATTTAACGCGTCATGAATAATGTGATCACCCTGATCCTTGCGGGCGGAGTCGGCACTCGCTTGTTTCCATTGACATCTGACCGGGCCAAACCCGCCGTCCCATTTGGTGGACAATACCGAATTATCGACTTCGCTCTCAGCAACTGCCTGCATTCGGAGCTGAGGCAAATTTTGGTTCTTCCGCAGTACAAGTCGCATTCGCTGATGAAGCATCTTCGCGACGGCTGGTCTGTCTTCAATCCGTCACTCGGAGAGTAAATCACTCCGGTACCACCGCAGATGCGAACGGACGATTCGTGGTACCAGGGGACAGCGGATGCCATCTATCAGAACCTGTATTTACTTGAACGCAGTGGCGCCGAATACGTTGTGGTGCTGTCAGGTGACCACATTTACCGCATGGACTACGGAGAAATGGTGCGGTTTCACACTTTGTCAGATGCCGACGCCACGGTGGCCTGTATGCCAGTTGACATTGGCGAAGCGTCAAGCTTTGGTGTGGTGTCGGTGAATGAGGAAATGCGAATCGATGCATTCGATGAAAAGCCGACCGTCCCCAACCCGATGCCTGGACAGCCCGATAAGGCGCTTGCTTCAATGGGAATCTATGTTTTTTCGACGGAACTGTTGCTGAAGATGCTACGGAAAGATCACCTATGTGAAGGCTCTACGCACGATTTCGGCCACGACGTGCTGCCGAAGCTAATCAAGACGAATGATGTCGTCGCCTATGAGTTTGGCACAGAGATTGGCCGCGTCTCTGCGGATCGGTATTGGCGAGACGTCGGTACAATCGATTCTTACTTTGAGGCGAACATGGATCTTCTGCGACCTGTGCCGCCGTTGGATCTGTATCAGCGGGACTGGCAAATTCGGACAGCGGATGCCAGGAGCCCGCCGGCAAGAACCTGTAGCGGCCCATGCGAAACGGAACCTCGACTGATCAATTCGATTATCTCCCCGGGTGCGATCGTGAGTGGCGGGACTGTTGTGAATTCGGTTCTCTCGCCTGATGTGCTGGTCAACGCGAAAGCGAATGTTGTTGATTCGATCCTGTTTGATGGTGTCACAGTCGGAGCTGGTTCGCGAATGACTCGCTGTGTCGTTGAGAAGCGAGTCTCGATTCCACCGGGAGCAATTGTGGATGCGAACTCCATGGCAGGAGCTCCCGGCTGCGTGATTTCAGAAAAGGGGATTGTTGTGATTCCGAAGGGGTTTTCCGATTGGGGCCCGTACGGTGGTTCACCATCCGGAGCGGCGGTCAATGGAGCCAAGTTACAGTTGCAGAATTGACGGTGCCCCCGATTTTTCGGCGATGGACTCTCATTCCGTTTCCTGGCAAACTGACGTCATGTCACACCTCGTGAAAGTCAGCAGTCGGGAATTAGTATATGAACAGAGACTCCGTTAACGGAGCATCTTGAGAGGACATGACGTGTTGAGAAAATTGCGATCCACAGTGCGTGTCTGGCCAGGAGCCCCGTATCCGCTGGGAGCGACGTGGCAGGGAAATGGCGTCAATTTCGCGATCTTTTCGGCACACGCCACGCGCGTTGAACTGTGCCTGTTCGATTCGGCAGAGGCGCAGGAAGAGAGTTGTTGTGTGCCAATGCGCGAGCAAACCGACCTCGTGTGGCACTGCTTTCGTCCAGACATTCGACCGGGGCAGTTGTACGGCTATCGCGTTCATGGTGCCTACGATCCGCAGCGCGGACACCGATTCAACGCTAACAAAGTGCTGCTGGATCCCTATGCGAAGTCCATTGGTCGTGGGATCAAGTGGTCTGATTCAATGTTTGGATACGAAATCGGACATGCCGATCAGGATCTGTCTTTCAACAATTCAGACAGCGCTGCAGACGCTCCCCTGGCCAGGGTTGTGAAGCCTGGTTTTCGCTGGAATTACGACAAACCACCGCGTAGGCCCTGGCACAAGACGATCATCTATGAAGCTCATGTGCGCGGTTTCACCAGACAGCATCCCGATCTGCCTGCTCATCTGCGTGGGACGTTTGCTGGAATGGCTTCGAATGCATCCATTCGTCATCTGCGGAGTCTGGGAGTGACGGCTGTCGAGCTGATGCCGGTGCACCACCACGTGGATGATCGGCATCTTGTCGAACGCGGGTTGTCGAACTACTGGGGATACAACACGCTTTCGTTCTTCGCACCGGATTCACGTTACGCGGCATCGGCGATCACCGGATCGGTGACGGAATTCAAACGCATGGTGCGTCGACTGCACCGCGCGGGGCTGGAGGTCATTCTGGATGTTGTTTACAACCATACGGGTGAAGGAAATCACCTCGGACCAACGCTTTCACTGCGTGGCATCGACAACGCATCGTATTATCGGCTGTCACCCAAAACCGGTCGTTTCTACATGGACTACACGGGGTGCGGAAACACGCTGAACATGCTTTGTCCCCACGTGCTGCAGCTGATTATGGACAGTCTGCGATACTGGGTGCAGGAAATGCACGTCGACGGTTTTCGCTTCGACCTCGCCAGCACGCTGGCCAGAGAACTGCACGAAGTCGATCGTCTGGGTGCTTTTTTTGACATCATCCATCAGGACCCAGTCCTGTCGCAGGTCAAACTGATTGCGGAGCCCTGGGATCTTGGTGAAGGCGGTTATCAGGTCGGCAACTTTCCGGTGCTGTGGACAGAATGGAATGGCAAGTATCGCGATTCTGTGCGTTCCTTCTGGCGCGGCGATGGCAACGCTGTTTCCGAATTCGCCACGCGACTCTGCGGAAGCAGTGATTTATACGAACACAGTGGTCGCAAACCGTATGCCAGCATCAACTTCATCACGTGTCACGACGGTTTCAGTCTGGCAGATCTCGTGAGCTACAACGAAAAACACAACTTCCAGAATGGGCATGACAACAATGATGGAGACGCACACAGCCTGAGCTGGAATTGCGGTGTCGAAGGCCCTACTGACGATCAGCAGATTCGTGAACTGCGACTTAGACAAACGCGTAACTTCATTGCCACTCTCATGCTGTCTCAGGGAGTACCGATGCTTTGCAGCGGCGACGAACTTGGGCGGTCTCAGCAGGGCAACAACAACACCTATTGCCAGGACAACGAATTGAGCTGGCTGAATTGGGATTTGAACGAAGACGAAGTGCAGCTGCGCGACTTTGTTGCTGCTGTGGTAAAAATTCGCCAGCAGAGTCCGGTTCTGCGTCGTCGGCGGTTTCTAAAAGGCACTCAGGTACGAGGCTCTGAAACATCCGACATCACATGGTTTGATGCATCAGGGCGCGAGATGCGGGATGCAGACTGGCATTCTCCCGCTGCGCGGGTCTTCGGCGAGCGTTTAAACGGGAAGATGCTGAATGAGTTTGACACACGTGGTCGAGCGATTACCGGAAAAACGCTGACGATTCTTTACAATGCCTCTGCAGAAGATGTTCCGTTTGTACTCCCTGAGGTCGATCGGGCTCAGTATTGGTCGCCCGTCCTGGATACCTCCACGTGGACTCCAACTAAGAGGAGAATTCGCGGCGGCGATGTCATCACCTTAATCGCACGGTCTGTTGTTGTGCTTCGTTTGCGCCGGATCTGGCCAGGTTTTTTATCTCACTGGTTACTGCCCAAAGCTCTAACCTCTCAATCTCAATCGACTCCAAAAATCCATCGCGCTGAGATCACTTCCCGGAAGTCGGCGTAACTGTCTACCGGTTCGAATTAGAGCAACGCTGTCTGCTGCCCTGTCCGCGTCCTGGCGAACGCAGCTACAAAGACACGACGGCTGTTGAAAACCAGCGCATGAAAAAAGGCCGATCGGATCACAAATGAACCCGATGGCCTTTTTCTTCGTTTGGAGAGGAGTCCGGCTTCTCAGGTCGGTCTCTGTCTCCAGTCTCTCTCAGTTGTACAGGTTCGTTTCTCAGGCGAACCGCATCTCTCTCTTTCATTTGTTGCCGCACGAACGTCGCCGACAGCGACTGCTTTCTCAGGGCAGTCGAAAGTTTGGGATCTCACTCCAAACTTGTCTCTCTCTGAATCCGAACAATTGCAATCGTGATGCCAATCAGCCAAGGAAATGTCCGCCCGCATTGCATCACACTGCCAAAGGCCGTATTTTCACTGCGTTTATGGGCATGCAAATTGTTCAGGCAGCTGCGGTAATAGTTCTCCCAACACGTCTGACATACGTCGAATTGCAATTTCTACATTGGATGGGAATTGTATTTGTTACAACGAGTGCAAACTTTTCCACTGATTCAACAACACTCATCGCTTTAAAGTTCTGTCGCAATGTCCGAGTTCGCCATCGCAAATCCCCTGCAGCCACACGACGTCTGGATGCGTAAAGCTCTGGATCAGGCGGTAGCCGCTTATGATCAGGGAGAAGTTCCGGTCGGAGCAGTGGTGGTCTACCAGAACCGAATTATCGCAGAAGCGTGCAATCAGCGGGAAACGTTGAACGACCCAACGGCCCATGCAGAAATGATTGCCATCACACAGGCAGCTGAGGCGTTGGGGGGCTGGCGACTACTGGATTGCACGCTATACGTCACTTTAGAACCCTGTCCAATGTGCGCAGGTGCCGTCGTGCAGGCCAGGATACCGTTCGTTGTTTATGGAACCCCTGATCCCAAAGGCGGTGCCTGTGACACGCTGTTCAACATTACGTCTGACATTCGTCTGAATCATCAGGCTGGAGTCCTCGGTGGCGTGATGCAGGAAGACTGCAAAGCCATTCTGCAGCAGTTTTTTCGAGAACAAAGAGCACAGGGCAAGAAATAGCGACCGTCTCTGCGGGACATCAACTGGAGCAAGCGGTTTACCTTTTGTGGTCGTCGCTGCCATCGCCAGAAGGCGGACTTGCAGCATGTCCGTGTTCTGGTGAACGCTGCGACAGAAAATGTGTTCGCATCAATCTGCAATTTGCTCTGGTTCATGAATCCAGATTCAGCATTCGACACTCTGTCCTGCCGGACGCCCGGCGTGTCGACGAACGTTTTGACCTGAATTCACTGCTGCTGCTCGTGACTATCTGACCAGTCCGCGCAGATTCTGCCGGTTCGGTGCCGTGGTTATGGAGTTTACGTCGATCGACGTGATTCGCGTGAAAACTTACCGCGTGAAAACTTTAACCGCTATTGACCCATTTTTGGGGTTCCGATAAATCTCTGCCATGCGTGACACACATCACGGCACAATCGGCCACATTATCACGCTTCCTATCAAAAACGACGACTCCACCATCACTTGTTAGCACATCATAAGTGCAATCTCCCAATTCGGTGGTGAGCCTGTTCCACACTTTTTCAATCTCAAATTCCGTCACAAACTGACATCGTCTTCATGGACGAACACTCAAACCTCAGGTTGTGATCTTCTCAGCTTCGCGTGCAAAAAATTGGGCCCGCAATCCAACAGCGCGTTCGCGAATTCCTCTCAGGGAAGAAACTCATGTTCAGACAAGTATTATGGGCTGCTGTTGCGGTAGTCCTGGCAGCAACGGCGTCATCAGCTTCCGCACAATTCTTTGGGGGTGGCGGCAGTGGCTGCTCCAGTTGTGGAGGCACACCGATGTATTCGGCTGCCAGCAGCTGTACACCGATTCAGCCGGTCTACTCGGCCTGTT
>CALFOL010000735.1 GCA_937919915.1 uncultured Planctomycetaceae bacterium | reverse complement strand
ATCCATGCCCTGATCTATCCGGGCGATACCGTACGGCGGCAGACTAATGGAAAGTTCCGGGGTTGCCTGAGCCTTCTTAGCACCGAGCACCTCGACATCAACGGGTTTGCCGCTGAATCCACGAAGCGTCACAGTCTGGGCTTCACCGGTGAGATTGCCAACAAGCACACGCAGGCGACCGGACTTGTGCAAAGCGAGAGCAACTGCTGCAAGGTTGTCAGAAGTGTCGACCTGCCGAACCGAGCCACCTTTGAATTCAGCAAACTCACGCAGCAGGTGGTAGACGGGGAACAGCTCACCCGGTCTTGTTGGAAACTCTTTCGGCCGCGAAGAAACATCATCGGCATCCATGATTCCGTTCCAGCCGACCGTTTCATAGAACGTGGCTGAGTGCGCCCTGGAGTCTGAAAGATACTTGATACTGCCAAGAGTCCATGCTGCCGTGAATGGTTCAACCTGCCGCCTGTCGATATGAGTTGGCAATGGGCCACCTACTGGCGGACCACCCGGCTGATCAACTCCGTCGAGAAGTTGCGGTGCCATCGTAATTGGTCCGATGATCAGCTGACGGACGCCTGCAAACTGACGAGCACTGTGAACAGCGTCAGCATGAATCGGCAGCGTTTCGACAATCGACGCATGGTCGAAGGCGTGAATCTGTGGGTTGATGGCGAATCCGACCACCGCAATGGATTCGTCTTCCGGCCGAGCCCGGTTTAGTTCGACGAAGTTCGTAACCCGGGTCACGCCGATCTTCGCGTTAGCAACAATTGTCGCAAGATGTTTGCGTGCTATCTGATAGTGAGCCGGGTCGCCGCCTCGCACCATCCAGTGGGAAACCGGTGGTTGGAGAGCTTTGAGTTCTTCAACCAACGTCGTAAATGCCGGCTTCTCCCCGAGGCCAAGGACAATTTGCAGCGAGACTCCCAAAGCTTTCGCCTGACTGGTTGCCCGCCGCAGGTCTTTGACGAACGAGTCGTTGGAAAGCGGTAGATCAACCCGAAGATGATCCAGCTTCAACGCCTTGAGTCGTCTGATTTGTTGGTCGGTGAGGTCGTCAACTTCGCCGGACACCTGCAGACCGAGCAGCGGCAGTGGTGATTCAAGATCAGTCAGACGTAGCGAAACTCGCGCAGAGTTTCGGTCATCGGGTACGTGCCGAAAGTCTGGGCGACTTCCCCGACCGTCGATGCTGATCCGGATCTTCTGAGAGATCTTTGTGCCTTTGGTGAGTTCAACCGGGTAGGGAATCTCCAGCGGCGTACAGTAGGTTTTGAATGAAGCGTCGGTCCAGTTGCGCTGGTCTTCCATTTCAAAGATGTCACCTTCGAAGGCGACGCGGGCATGGATTCCTTTTGCAACTTCGTGAGTAACGGCTTTCAGGTTCTTTGCCGGCTGATGAGCCGAAATGAACTTTGGAAAGCTTCCGCTCGACTTTTCACCATCTGCGGTCTCAAGTACCCACGCCTGACCAGCAGCTGACGGACCATGAAGCACGCAAAAGCCGATGCGGTTCTTTTTGAAGGTTGAATGCGCTTCCCCGTCAAAGGTGAATTCGATCACTCCCTGATCACTGCCCGATATCGAACCTTTCCAGCGGAAGTCGATATCGTCTCGTTGACACAGCACATCGAACGTCACGTTAAAACTGTCGTCGCGCTGTTCAACTTTGAGGTTGGAAACCTTCGGCGCGATTGTTGCCCAGTTCTCGTTGCGAATCGGAGCGTTAATGCCCCGCAACACTTCATGCCTGCCCACGCGGATGTAGCGCAGGAAGACGTTGTCTGCATCGAAAACCATCGTTACGGGACCAGCACGCAGCGGAATCGGCTCGCCCGCCCTGGCACTCGAGCTCAACACGAGTAACGCGATTATGGAACAAGGAATGAATGTATGGGACAGCTTCATGGTGACTACCTTTACTACAGCACTTGTTTTTTGTTGTGGTCGCTCGTAGCAGAACTCGCCCAAGGGCTTCGGCGACTTCTGCCGAAAGCCCTGGCGGCTTCCGCTACGAAAGGTTTTGTACGCAGATCATGCAAGGATCTCTTTAACGACGTTTCCATGCACGTCTGTCAGCCGCATGTCGCGGCCGCCGTAGCGGAATGTCAGGCGTTCGTGATCAAGGCCAAGCAGGTGCAGGATTGTGGCATGCAGGTCGTGGATGGTAACGACGTTTTCGATGGCCTCCATTCCGAACTCATCGGTCGCGCCATGGATCATGCCGCCTTTGATGCCGGCGCCTGCAAGCCAGACACTGAAGCCAGAAGTGTGATGGTCCCGACCGTCGGCAGCAGGGCCGCCAGCGTGTGGAGTTCGCCCCATCTCGCCCGCCCATAGAATCAGCGTCTCGTCAAAGAGGCCGCGCTCTTTGAGATCCTTGATCAGCGCGGCGATCGGCTGGTCGGTCACCAGGGCGTTTTTCTCGTGGCCGTTCTTTAAGTTTCCGTGCTGGTCCCAGCTTCCGTTGTCGAGTCCCACTGGGTTGGCCGTGACTTCGACAAAGCGAACACCGGCTTCGATCAGGCGGCGCGCTCGCAAACACTGTGTTCCGTAAGATCGCAGGTCTTTGTCTTCTGCATTGAGCCCATACATCTCCTGCGTCGTTTTCGATTCCCGCGAAAGATCAAGGTGGTCCGGAATGGCGGTCTGCATGCGGAACGCCATTTCGTAGTTGCGGATGGCCGATTCGATCCCGGAGTGATCGCCCAGCGTTTTTGCGAATTCGCCGTCCTGCTGCAGCAGCCAATCCAGTTTGTGTCGCTGCTTCGTCTTGCGAGCGGGAACGATGTTATCAACCGGGATCCCCTCGGCTTTGATTGACGTCGCCTGGTAACTGGCGGGCAGATAGCCATTCGCGAACAGTTCTTTTCCACCTGGCGGAACCGAGTCACTGTTGAGCAGCACATAGCCGGGCAGATTCTGATTTTCGCTGCCGAGTCCATAGGTGATCCACGAACCCAGGCTGGGCGAACCAGCTCGCAGCCGTCCGGAATGCAGGAACAGATTGCCTCCGGCGTGCAACGGCACTTCGGCGACCATTGATCGGATGACAGCGAGATCGTCAACGCAGGAAGCAATCTTTGGAAACAGCTCACTGACCGGAATTCCGGCCTGGCCATACTTCTGAAACTTCCAGGGACTTCGCTTCCATGTGCGGTTTGGGTTCGCCCCCTGGCTTTTGAGGTTCGCCAGATTGCCAATCTTTTCGCCATGATGTTTTGCCAGCGCCGGCTTGGGATCGAACGAATCGACGTGCGAAACGCCTCCGGGCATGAACAGGAACACAACGCGTTTGCACTTCGGCGGAAAATGAAATGCAGCGTCTTCCGCAAGACCGGCATAAGACCTGTCGCTCATTAGTGCAGAGAGCGACATCAAGCCAAATCCTGTCGAAGCCGTCGCCAACATCTGACGGCGGTCGACGGGCCCGGGCATGCGTCCGGGGCAGAAGTTTTGTTGTGGTGGTGGTGGATTCATGTCAGGTTCTCTTTTCTTTGTCGCGGAACTCGCCAGTTTCGGCCGCCCGCCGGACATGCTGCCGAAAGTCCTGGCGACTTCCGCTACGGGATATAAACCAGTTCTTTCATGTTGAAAATTGCGTGGGCAGCGTCCTGCCAGACGCTTTTGTCCTTGAGCAACGCGGCCTCGGTCGCGGATGGATTGTCAGACAGACGTCGCACCAGCGAAACGAAACGCTGCAGTTCGGCCTCGTTCGGCGAGCGCCCCACTGCTCGCAGGAACATACTCTGAACACGATCTGCGAACGAATCGTCATCGCTGGCAACAAGCTGCTCCGCCCAGAATCTGGCCTGGTCGATGACGAAGGGATCGTTCAGCAGTGCCAGCGCCTGAGCAGGCACGTTGGTGCGGTCGCGGCTTCCGCGCGTCACCGTAGGATTGGGAAAGTCGAACAGCTCCAGGAATTGCGGTCCTTCCATACGAGTCACCTTGGTGTAGATACTGCGACGCCCGTCTCCATCCAGCGGACCGCTCCAGAGCTTGCGGTAGTCGATTTCCTTTTTTCGATGAGGGTTGATACTCGGGCCGTATCGCTTCCGATCCAGTCGACCTGAGACAGCGAGAATTGTGTCACGAACGGACTCGGCACTTAGGCGATGCGCCGGATAATGATGGAGCAACTGGTTACCTGGATCGATCTTCGCTGCCTGATCGTCGGGACGACTCGACTGCCGAAACGTTCTACTCAAGACAATCCGGCGAATGAGCTTTTTGATGGACCAGCCATCTTCCACAAAGCCTGCCGCCAGATAGTCGAGCAGTTGCGGGTGTGTTGGCGATTCGCCCATGCGACCGAAGTCATCCGGCGTGGCGACAATGCCCTGACCGAACAGGTGAAGCCAGACACGGTTCACCATGACACGTGCCGTCAGCGGATTGCTGGAACTGGCGATTAGGTCTGCGAGTTGAAGTCGCCCGCTGCCGGTGGAATCAAACGGGTGAGCGTTTCCCGCAATCACTTCCAGGTATCGCCGCGGCACGATGGCGCCGGGTCTTGATGCGTCTCCGCCCTGCAACACAGGAAAGCCTTTTTCCTTTGCCTTTGCGTGGTCCGCCAGACCGGCGATTACGCGGGGCTCAGGGATTGATGAATCTATTGCGCGACATTTTTTCAATAGTTCGCTGAGTTGTTGATCGTCGGTCACGGAATTGGAAAGCAATCCAACCTTGAGCAACCAGTTGATCCACACAACGTCAGCATCTGTCGCGCGATTATTCTGCCAGGCGGTGACGGCGTTGCTCGCAACCGTTTGAAACGCTGCGGCAATGTCGGCTTCGTCGCGAGACGCGCCAGGAGTTTCGGTTTTGTTCGAGTGCCGAAAGTCTTTGCGACTTCCGCTACCAGCTTGTTCGAACAAAACCAGAATGGCATCCAGTTCCGGTAACGGCGTGGCAGGAGAGTCATGGAGCACAGCCCTTACCACTCCGAATGACGAGCGATAATCGTACAGTTCTTTGGGGTCTTTCGATGCGGCGCGATCCGGGCGATCGGGCCATCGCGGGTTGTCCGCGCGAGTCGTTAGTTCAACGAACGAGCGGTGCGAGCCACCGGCACTCGTCGGAAAACGATTCCACTTCGGCGTACCGCCGACGAGATATTCCAGTCCGCCACCGGCAAACTCATTCAGAGTACAACTGTCGACGACCGTGCGAACCATGCTTCTTGTGTCGCCGACAAGTTGCACGCTGACGAACTTCTTTCCTGTCGGAAGCCATGGCGACCGCAGCGATCCATTCAGTCGATCAGAAGTGACGTTGGTGTAAAGACCAGCCGGAAGAACCGCGGCGACGATGTTGTCACCTGCACGTGTCAAAGTGAATTCGCCGGCTCGACTCGGACCACCGGATAGACCGAGCCCGCTGGCCGACCAACCTGAAACCCCGTAGCGGAAGTCGCCAAGACTTTCGGCTGTATCACCTTCGGCCTTGTTTTTGTCGAAAGTCTTGGCGACTTCCGCTACTACGGGGTTTGAACCTCCTGCAGCGAAGTCCGCCCAGTTCTCGAACGTCTCAGCATTCGATTTCTCGCGACGAGCTTGTTCAGCCAGGTACTCTTTTTTCAGGATCGGCCACAGCGTTGCGAGATCAACTTCACGGCGAACATGGGATTGCGCCTGCCATGGGACGCCCCACGGCGGAATACCTGCCTTCCCAAGCTCCATGGCCTTGACCCAGTCGGCGAAATCGTCGGTCTGCCAACCTTCCTTCGCAGTTCGTGAACTCTTCCAGTTGGAATCGGTGAAGAACAGGAGCGGATCGCCGTCCTCGAACTCGACTCGAACCACGCCAATCCAACCACCAGGATTCTTTTCAACCGGTGCCTTCATGTTCGTGTTGATTGCGGCCAGTTCGTTCGCGCCGCGTTTGAGTTTGCGGGTGATGTCCACACCCACGAGATTCGGGTGACTGTTCCCTGTCCCGATCAGGTCACCGTTGACGAAGAACTCGACCTTGTCATCGCCGGCAAAGAAGCACACGGCCTTTGTCACTCGCCGGTCTTCAGGAATTATAACTCTGCGGCGGAAGTACCGGGATTCGATCGGCGCGTCGGTCGCCGCGTGCCCTTCCGGATACCAAAGCCAATGAGCATTCCGGATGTCGCCGGTATCGGCCAAAGATTCACTGTCGGCGCCGGGATCACGCCGTGCCAGCCGACCAAGAAGGTATCCGGGATCAGAGTGATCGAGTTTCGTGTTGGCTACGTATTCTTGCAGCGCCTGGTAGCGAAACTCGCCACGAGTTTCGGTTTCGCCCCTGTCAGAGCCGGTTTTGGCTTTGGGCTGCCGACTTTCGTTACGAGAGTTTGGCGACAGGATCGACGCAAAAGTGGCCTGCGATTTGTTGATTTCGCCAAACCATTTCTTCCCAAGTTCCGCACGAAGCTTGCTCTTGAGCAGCTGCGTTCGCGCAACCACGTCGGCCATTCGCTCCGGCGAATCAATCGTATGAACAACCTGAGTACAGCTTTCCAAAACGCCAACCAGCGCGTAGTAGTCTTTGGTCGAGATTGCATCGAGCTTGTGATCGTGGCACCTCGCACAGGAAATGGTCAGCCCCTGAAATGCCTTGCCCAGCGTATCAATTTGATTGTCGATAGCGTCGAAACGGATTTCCGGGAACTCCACGCAGTTGTCATGCCCCAGCTCGCCGAAACTCCAGAACGCTGTGCCAATGATCGACTCGTTGATGCCGAGCCGTCCGTCAACTCGCGGAGGTTCCAGCAGATCACCAGCAATATGTTCTCGGACAAGTTGGTCGTACGGCACATCGTCATTGAACGCTCGAATCAGATAGTCACGATAGCGCCAGGCATCACGGATCTCGTGATTCCATTCATAGCCATGCGTCTCAGCGAATCGCACAACGTCCATCCAGTGACGCGCCCAGTGTTCACCAAAATGCGGTGAGTCCAACAGCCGATTAACTAACGCCTCGTAAGCTGCGTCTGGCGCTTTGTCATAGTCGTTGACAAACTGATCGACCTCGGCGGGTGCAGGCGGCAGTCCGGTAAGAACGAGAGAAAGTCGGCGTGCCAGCACTCGCGCACTTGCCGGATTTCCGAATTGGATTCCGGCCTTTTGTTGCTTAGCGGAAACGAACGCGTCGATCGGTAGCGAAACTCGCGAAGAGTGTCGACCGAAAGTCTGTGCGACTTTCGCTACGTTGGGATCGACTGGCTGCAGACTCCACCAGTTGCGACGTTCATCGAGAATAGCTTTCCACGAAAGTTCGGCTAAAGCCTCGGCGGAAGGCGGCTGATCCCGAGGATCGGTCGCTCCGTCTTCAATCCACTTCTCGAAGTCAGCGATGACCTGATCGGGAAGCTTCTTATCAGGGGGCATCTCGATCAACTCGTGCCGGATCGCTTCCATCAACAGACTTTTACCGGTGTTGCCGGGAACAATCGCCGGACCGGATTCACCGCCCTTCCGGGAGAAGTCACGACTGTCAAGTCGCAACCCACCTTTCGGTTCTGACGACGCGGCCGAATGACACTCGTAACAGTGCTTGATCAGCACAGGTCGAATTCGCTTTTCGAAGAACGCGACACCCTTGCCATCGTCTGCGAACGCGATCGAACGCACAGTAAGGAAGAACACGGTCAACAGAAGCATTCGGCTGGAATTCACTGTCGCCCTCGCACGAGAAAACTGATTGACAACTGATTGACAACTGATTAATCAGTGATTAACCTAGTCGGTCGAAACGGATGCGTCAAGCCGTTCGGCAGGATTATTGATCTCGTTGGAGTGAAGAAAACGACACATGACCACAACAGCTCCAGAGCTTAACTCTGCCGGACTTGTCGACCGCCTGGGACGATTTATCGAAGAACAAAGCCTCAAGCCCGGTGATCGACTGCCTTCCATTCGCGACTTGGCGGATCAGTTCGGAGTCAAAGCCGGCTCCGTCCGCGACGCTTTGTTGGATGCCCAAGGCCGCGGGCTTGTCAAAGTGTTGCCACGTGCCGGCGCGTTTGTGGAATCACCTGTCGAGTCACTCCAGCCACGCACTTCCGCCGAGCGTCTGGGCGGGCGACTCCGTGAACTGCTGGCAGCTGAGAATCAGAACCTCTTCCATCTACTGGACGCGCGCGAGATGCTGGAACTGGCGTTGATTGCCCAGGCCGCTCGCAAACGCGAGACCGAA
Source organism: uncultured Planctomycetaceae bacterium (assembly GCA_937919915.1). Taxonomy (GTDB): domain Bacteria; phylum Planctomycetota; class Planctomycetia; order Planctomycetales; family Planctomycetaceae; genus Fuerstiella. Next base: position 1,289 of record CALFOL010000735.1, on the reverse strand, counting down.
GACCTGTTCTCACTGCGAGATATTCTGGAGCAGATGGCGGCGATCCCGCCGAAGAGGCGCGGCGAGGATTACGTTCTGCTGGACATTGAGTTTCATCTGGAGATTGCCCGGCTGTCCGGAAACGCCGTGATGGCCGCGATGCTGTGCGCCGTGATGGAAGAATTGTCTCCGCACCTCAAGGAACTTCGCTGGTCAGCAAAGCGACACACGGACACGGACAAGTCGCACGCACGCCTCTACTCAGCGCTCGTCGCAGGCAACGGCCAACTCGCTCAGGAGGAAACACGAAAGCATCTTCAGCACGCATACCAGACTCTGCTGGACCGCATCCGCCAGCCCCCCAGAGTCCGATAGTTGGTCTTCGGATCTGCAGAATCGCAGGCGTTTCAGGGCCAGCTTACGCGGTTCGGATGAGGGTTCGAACGCGGACAATGTTGAGACCCGAACCAGCTGCCCGGTGCCCTGAAGAGCAAGGACAAAACCCTCAGCCACAAAACGACTTGCAACTGAGGATTTATTGTTCGGATAGTGTAAAGCTTTTTGCAAGTCCCCGAAACGACGCCCAACGCAACTTTTCTGGTGGTGCTCGACCTGCATTTTTGCAGTCGGAAACAACGTGAATTGAATCTCCGCGACGAAACTTCACACTCAAACACCCCAGTTACTGAACGGGCCGATCCTCGGAATGCCCTGCAATACGCACGTCAATTCGACGATTTCTTGTCCGCTGATGGACAGGTCACCATCCAGGCCGCTGCGGACGCATTTCGCGTCTCAAAGGCGACGGTCTGCTACTACTCGGCGCTGATCAAGCGACTTCCCGTCGAACTCGTGACTTGGCTTGAAAGAACTGAAGACCCCCGGGTGCTCGGATTTCTAACCGAACGGTGACTGCGACCAATCACCAGATTGGTCGGTGACAATCAGATTCTAAGATTGAAGTCGATGCTGAGCACATTGAGCAACGAACTGAGCGACGATGATCGGCTGGCCGAGGATTTGAATGCGATCATTGACCGTCTATGACGGCATCGGTTGATCGTGAGACGCGATGACGAACTTCACACCAAAACTCCAAGCTTTCCCACCGCCGTTTACAAACGCTTCGATACCGCCACCACCGCCATAACAAGAAAGCTTGACTACCATCGGAGCTGTCCGGATTCTAACAGGAAATCCGGACGCCATCCCGACCGTACTGAGGTCGGGGTAGCGATCCGTGCAGAAGGTTTACGCCACGCGCACACGGCGTGGCAGTGAAACAAACGCCACATGGCGTTGTAAGTCCA
>CALFOL010000734.1 GCA_937919915.1 uncultured Planctomycetaceae bacterium | reverse complement strand
GCGCATCGGCTCAGTAATTTCCAGGTCCAACGAGGTATCGGGACAGACTCCTAGGGCCAGCCTCCATTTCATCCGCGGATGATAGTCACTCTGCTGTTGTATGCGCACTGCACAGGTGTGTTCCCCTCGCGGAAGAGTCAGTCGCGGTGAAGCCATACCAGACTTCCGCGAGATCAGCGACTTTTGCCAAGAAAAAAGCTGCCGGTGCTTGTGAAAGTCGGTCTGGTGAAGCTCGGGCGAGTGGCTCTGCATGGAGCGACGATTAAAGCATTTTTCGGGAAAAATGCCCCTGGAATTTGACCTCAGGAGCAGGCTGCGATGAAGTCCCGCCGCGAACGAAATCGACCTGCCAAGATCTCTGAAAGGCTGCTAATGCGTACCACGCTGACTTGTGGCCAAGGGTACGCGTTTCGATCGAAAAAGTCTGCTCGCGCGAGCGAGTACCGTTCACAACAGTAGATTGCTGCTATCGGCTGCCCTTGTCTGCCTGGATTTTTATGTAGCGTTTGACAAAGTCCTCCGAAGACATCGGCTGAATCTTTTGCCCGGCACCTTCCATAAAGCTCTTGGCTTTGGGGTTCGATTCCCATTCTTCCATATCGATTTTGCCATCGCCATTCTTGTCGACGTACTTCACGAAGAACTGGCCGCGAGCTTCGTGTTTGGCCTTCTCCTCTTTTGACAGAGCCTTCTCCTCTTTTTTGGAACCTTTGTCGGATTTCGAACTGCTGGATGTCCCTGCCGATGAAGTGCGTCCACCGCCCACGATCGTCACGCGTTCACGAACGTAAGACACCACCTGAGGCTCTTTTTGATCGCTGACTTCTGCAAAAGCGTGTAGCTCAACCGGAGTCAACATGCCATCGCCGTTGGAGTCTCTTTGGTCGAAGTTATCCAACTCCTCGCGACGTGTTTTCATCCATTCATACAGTGCAATCTGGCCGTCAAAGTCCACATCCATTTCAATGAATTCTGTCGGCAGACTTTTCGTCAAAGGCTCACGCTCACGCGGACGAAACGGCTGTGGTACAGCATACCGACTTCGATTTCCGGCATTGCCGTCGCCGGTTTCGCCAGGTGCCCGAAATGGATCTTCGCCAGCCTCTCGAGCCTTTTCGAAACCCTCCCGAATTTTGTTACGAAAATCGTCGACGGACATTCCAGGCTGAATCTTGATCCCGCGGGACTCCATCATCGTCCGGAGACTTTCGGGCATGTTTTGCATTTCGCCAGCATCAAGTCGTCCGTCGCCGTTTGCGTCCATCGTTGGCCGTCCGCCAGAACCGCCGCGGTCTCCGCCGCCGGGGGGGCCACCAAACCCGCCGCGGTCTCCGCCACCGGGAGGGCCACCAAACCCACCGCGGGTTCCGCCACCACGTTCTGCACCGCCACGTCCTCCGTCCCCACGTTGAGCCGACGATTCAGGTGCCATTGACACAACCGTTAGAGCGATAAACAGGTAAACCAACAGTTTTTGCATAGCAGAAGGTCCGTGCGGAAAACGATTGAAGTGATTCCAAATCGAGCAAACCGACAATACAGGCGCTACGCTCAGGGAGATATCGAGTGGTGTACAGTGAATAGCCGTGGAAAAGTGAAACACCCCAAACGCATCAAAGTTCAGAACGATCACATGGTAGACTATGCTTTCGTCTGACCGTTCAACACCTTAACTGTGGCAGAGTATCGGCGTCTTTGCACGTTCTGGCAAGATTTCCAAGCAAAATCGGCCAACAAGACACCAATCTGGCATAAAAATCGTGGCCACACGCTTCGCGGACTGACAAAATCCTCACGTTCGACGCAGGCTGACTTATTCCCTTGCAACGCTCGGTTGATGCAGAAGAATACCCGGATTCCGCGTCGATTTTGGGAAATATAGAGACTCTCCACTGTGGACCAGGGGTTTGCTTTGGTGGAGATTTTCGGGACTTCAGTATTCCGAAGAACACAGAAGTTCCCACGAGCCTGCCTTAATTCTGACGGTTTATTCTCGATGAAGACACTCCGAATCACGTTTACGCCCCTTCTGCTGCTGATCGCAATGACTGCGACATCGGGGACGGCGATGGCTCAGCGAACGGCTTCAGAGCTCTCTTTGCTGGAGGAAGCGTCCGTTCGGGAAGAGCTCGGCATAACCGGCGACAGTGCAGAGAAGATGGAAGCGATCCTGAAGATCGCCAAGCCAGATACGGAATTCTACAAGCCGTACTTCGATCGGATTGCTGAAGCCGGCAAAAAGGGTGACTTGACAGAAAAGGCGAACATTCAGAAGGAAATGTTTACCGCGACTGCTGCAAAAGTGGCCGAAACCAAGGCTAAGGCACTCACGATGCTCACGGCCAGCCAGAAGCAAAAGTTGCGTGGCATTTTCCTGCGGAGCACTGGTGTCCGAGTCTTTTCTGACGCTCGTGTGGCCAGTGAGTACGGCCTGAGTGAAGAACAGGTGAAACAATTCGCCGAGTTGGCGTCGGAGTATCGCACCGCGTCCAGAACACTGAGCGACGCGACGGATGAAGATCGAGACAAGTTCGCCGCGGACTGGAAGAACAAGTTTCTGGATGGATTATCCCCCGAACAAAAAACACGTTTCGATAAAGAGAGCACCTACGACCAGGCACCTGCCGTTGCTCCCGTCGTTGCCGCTGAACCGCTAGCTCCACAACAGATGAATCAACCGCCTGAGGGTCAGCAAGCCGAGGGTAGCTTCGGTGGTGGCGACACGGGCGATTCAAAACGGGTCACCGAGTTTCGGTTCAACTTTCGCTTCGAATCGTGGGAACGTGTGCTGCAGATGTATGCCGACGGAGCAGGGCTGACCCTGGACCTGAACCAGATTCCTCCGGGCACGTTCAGCCACTACGACGACAATGCGTATTCACAGCGCCAGACTCTGGACATTTTGAACGGCTATTTGCATCGCAAGGGATTTGCGATGGTCGAAAATGACCGCTTCCTGATCGTCATGAACACAGACAACGGCATTGCTCCGTATTTGATTCGCGACGTTACTGAAGAACAGCTGCTGAAACTCGGCACTGAGCTGGAAGTCGGCAACAACGAACTCGCCAATTTTCGTATCTCAGTGGATGGCATGGATACTGCCAAGGTGGCTCAGGAAGTGGAAGCCGTGCTGGGACCATTGGGCAGCCTGGTCGCATTGACGGACTCTCAACTGCTGATCATCACGGACGTTGGTGCCAACCTGCGTCGGATTCATGGATTGCTGACAGCAGCGATGTCGAAGGCCAAGCCTGACGCACTGATGTTTGCGGCCTACCCATTGAAGAACATGGACGCTGAAGAAGCTGAAATCGCGGTCATGACACAGTTTGGGATGCGTCAGAACGTACAAAACGTGAGCGCTGCTGCGGAAGAACAACGCCGTTCTCAGGCTCGCACCCAGGCAATGTCAAGAATCCAGACTCCCCCGCAGCGAGGTGGTACTCCCACACCAGCCGGGCCAGCGGAGCCCGCGATTCAGATTGCATCTGACATGCGTTTGAACAGCTTGCTGGTGACCGGAACGACAAAGCAGCACGAGCTTGTGAAAACAATCCTTACCGCGCTGGACGTCAACGAAGACGCGTCCGGGAATCCGTTAGACCGCGACCGACGTGGCTCTTATCTGGAAGTCTATAAGGTCACCTCCGCGGACGCTCGCGAGGTGACAAAAACATTGGGGGCGATGAATCTTCCCGGCGTCAACGTCGTCAACGAAGACGGCGACAATGGCACGATTCACATCGTCGCTACCCAGCGTCAACATGAAGAAGTCGCCGCATTGATTCGACAGCTTGACGGTGGTGGAATAAGCGGTTCAGTAGCCGTAATTCAACTGGCTCAGATGGATCCACTGTCCGCAGCGGCGACGCTCCGATCACTGTTCTACGCCGACGGAGACGAAGCACCCACAATCGAAACGGACCTGTATGGACGACGCCTGATCGTTCGTGGCAGCGTCGATCAGATTGCTCAGATCAAACAGGTGCTGGCGGATCTTGGTGAAGACGGCACCGGTGTCCGCGACCGCGGTGACGGCGGCATGGTCAGACGCTTTTCTCTGCAGGGGCGAAATCCTGAAGAGTTCCTGAAAGTCCTCCAGCAACAGTGGGAGTCTCAACAGGAAACTAAGATCAACATTGTGATTCCTAACGAATCCAGTCCCATCAAAAGCCGACGAACGCCTGAAGAAGAATTTGATCGCCCGATTGTTGAACCTCCAGTGCTTCCCGAACCGGCCACGTCTCCGTTGTCGTTGTCGAGACGGTCAACGCCATCATCCAGCGAACCATGGAGCCAGTGGAAACAACCGGCTCAGCGTACTTTAGTCACTGAAATCGGCCGCAAGGCGCGACTCACATCTGCAGTGCAGGATGCGACTCCTGATGAAACAGCGGATCCTGAACCAGCGGCCCCGCCCGCAAAAAAACCATGGAGCCCCGATGGCCGCGGCCCTGCCAACACAACAAATTCAGACGTCTTTATTCAGCTATTGGGTGACGATCTGATTCTGTCAGCCACTGACGAAGCCACGCTGGACGAGCTGGAAGACCTCCTGGACTTCCTGCACCAGTCGCTGCCGATGAAGCCTGAGTACACAGTTGTGTACCTGAAGGCGGCCGATGCGTTGGAAGCGGCTGACATGCTGTCTCAGTTTTTCCCAAGCAGTTCGGTCGCAACAACTTCTCTTGGGGCCAGCAGTAGCATGCTGGGATCGCTTGGCGGAAGTCTTGGCGGGATGGGCAGCAGCCTGCTGGACATGACGGGGCTCAGCGGACTTGGAGCATCTTCTTCGACGTTGAAAATCATCCCCGATGTTCGAACCAACTCGCTGTTCATGACCGGCCCGCAGGCATTGATCAAAGATGCTCTTGTGTTCCTGAAGGTACTCGATTCGAACGACATTCCTGAATCGCTGAAAGACATGCAACCGCGGCAGATCGCAGTCAAGTATGCTGACGTGAATGACGTCTCAACATTGCTGGAAAGTGTCTTCAAGCCGTACATGGAAGTCGCTGGTGGCAAGCAACAGCAGCAACAAAACCCCTTAGCAGCAATGTTTGGCGGCGGGGGTGGCCGCGGAGCAGCGGCCGACCCCACCTCGCAGGTTCGTCTGACTTTGGGCATTGATTCTCAAACCAGCACGCTGACCATCAACAGCAGCCAGGATGTTTTCGACGAGGTCGAAAGCGTTGTGCTGCAGATGGACGAAGCCGCGAAAACAGCAAAACCAACCGTCCTGCCGATTCAATTAAGGAATGCAGACGCCACTGTGATACAGCAAATGTTGCAGGGATTGATGCCACGTGTGTCGGTCAGCTCATCAAAAACCAATACCAGTCGCACTGGGGCATCGAACGACTCGGGCGGAAACAGCTCTGGCAATGCTGATGCTGCGGCAAAAGCCCAACAGGCACAACAGGAAGCCATGCGACAAGCGTTCCAGCAGCGAATACAGCAGCAGCAGCAGGGCGGTGGCGGTGGAGGAACACGCGGCGGAGCGGGTGGTGGTGGAGGCCGTCCCAATGGCGGTGGCGGGCGAGGTCGCTAGACTTTCTCTGTGTTGAGCCATTTTTCCATCCTGTACACCTTTTGCACCCGGCCGTTCTCCTGTTGTTATCCCGACCCAGTCGCCTTAGAAATGCTGCGACCACAATGATTTGCGTGATTTCACCAGGTCACGCGACTACCCTGTAATCCCTCCCCCCAACCTTTCCAGGCCGTCCCCGTCTGGTGATTCTTGAAACACCAATCTTCGGTGAACAACAAATGGAACTCGGACAACTCTTCGTTGACGACGGACTGATTTCAGCCGACCAGCTGAGGCTGGCCCGCGAAGAACAACACGGCGACCGCATCGATCAGACCCTGATCCGCATGGGGCTGGTTTCCGAAGATGCCGTGTTACAGACGCTGTCCGCGGAGTTCGGGATGGCGTACATCGATCTCAAGAACGTCGAGATCGATATGGAACTTCTGTCGAAGTTTCCGACTTCCGCCATCTACCGCCATTCACTGTTGCCCTTGTACCGCGAAAACGGACACGTTGTCGTCGCCACGGATGACCCGCTGAACCTGGAAGGCATCGACGAGCTCGGCACCGTCAGCGGCATGCGGCTTGAGCCCGTTCTGACGCGCAGCAACGAACTCGGCGCGCGGATTCGCGAACTGCTGGGTGTCGGCGGTGATACGATCAATGAACTTGTCCGCCAGCGAAGCGAAGAAGGGATCGAACTTCTTGAAGAGCTGGAAGAAGATTACGGTGAACTCGGCGAAGGCGCTCAAGCGCCGTCTGTGATTCGCCTGGTGAACGAACTGCTGATCGAGGCCGTTAAGCTGGGCACTAGTGACGTTCATATTGAGCCTCAGGAGAATGTCCTGCGTGTTCGCTATCGCATCGACGGAATGTTGCGGATTCAGTCAACGCCGCCGGAGATCAATCACTTCTATTCGGCGATCGTCACGCGGCTGAAAATCATGTCGCATCTGAACATCGCCGAAAAACGACTGCCACAGGACGGTCGAATCAAACTGCGAGTCACCGGGCGAGAAGTGGACGTTCGTGTTTCGATCATCCCGATGTCTCATGGCGAAGGCGTTGTGCTGCGTCTGTTAGACAAAGACAAGATGTCGTTCGACCTCAAGAACGTGGGCATGCCACCCACTGTGGTCAAACGTTTCCGCAGCCTCATCGAAATGCCTCACGGCATCGTTCTGGTCACTGGCCCGACAGGGAGCGGAAAATCAACCACGTTGTACAGCGCGCTGAACGAAATCAAGGATCCGGCCACCAAGATTATTACCATCGAAGATCCAGTGGAATATCAGATGGATGGGATCAGCCAGATTCAGGTTCACAGCCGCATCGGGCTGACGTTTGCCGCGGGGCTGCGCAGTATTCTGCGACATGACCCGGACATCGTCCTGATCGGAGAAATCCGAGACGGCGAAACTGCTCAGGCAGCGATTCAGGCATCACTCACCGGTCACGTGGTCTTCAGCACGCTGCATACCAACGATGCCCCGAGTGCCTTCACACGTCTGGTCGATATGGGTGTTGAACCGTATCTGGTGGCCAGCACCGTAGAAGGCGTGTTAGCTCAGCGGCTGGTACGACGCCTGTGTTTTGCCTGTCGGAAACAAGTGCCACTGGCAACTGCAGTTGACGTACCTGAAGACTTTCCTCGCGATGGAGCACCTGAGTTTATCTACGAACCGGTGGGCTGTCGGGAATGCACGGACACTGGCTATTCGGGGCGAATCGGTGTGTTCGAACTGCTGACAACAGACCCGGTGCTGCAGGAGATGTGTGCGGAAAACGAAAGTGCAACGCGTATTCGAAAATATGCATTGCAGCATGGCATGACCACGCTGCGGCAGAGTGGCTGGGAACAGGTCATGGCTGGTGTGACCAGCGTTTCAGAAATCGTCCGAATTACTCGAGGGGACATTGTTGGCTAATGAACCGTATCTGATCGTCTGTGACGATTGGGTATTGTGAATTAGTCATTGGTCATAGCAGATGCCAGATTTCGATTACACAGCCAGAGAACTTTCGGGAAAGCAGATCGCGGGAACGCTGACCGCTGGCAGCGAAAAAGATGCGCTGGCTGTGCTGCAGTCTCAGAGTCTGTTTCCGATGCAGATTGGCCTGTCGGAAGCTGCTCGTAAGCAGGTAGTGAAAGGATCCCGCCGCGTTCCGGGCAAATATCTGACTGTGTTCTACAACCAGCTGGCGGATCTTTTGAGATCAGGCGTGCCATTGATCCGGTCGCTGCAACTGCTGGAAGACCAGACCTCTCACCCCGCCCTGCGGTTCGTGATTCAGGACGTCCGCGAACAGGTGGCGGAAGGGACTCGGCTAAACGATGCCATGCGTCGGCATCCGAAAGCGTTCAATAGCCTGACTGTCAGCATGGTAAGAGCCGGCGAAGAAGGCGGCTTTCTGGAAGACGTACTCGCGCGTGTGGCGGCGTTCAACGACCATCAGGAAGAGCTCAAAGGCAAGGTCACCGGAGCACTCGTATACCCGCTGTTTCTAATGGGCGCCGGGGCAGCGATTATCAGCGTATTGCTGATCTGGTTCGTGCCGAAGTTCGCTCAGATTTTCGGCAACATGGAAAAACAGGGTAAACTGCCCTGGGCCACAACCGCCCTGATGGGGTTTAGCGATTGGCTGCAGGACTGGTGGTACATCATTATTCCGGCAATTATTGGCGTCGTGGTCTGGCTGTTCTACTACTTCAACGAATCGCAGGAAGCTAAGGACCGGCTGGATGCTTATAAGCTGAAAGCACCGGGACTGGGCGGTATCGTGCAAAACCTGGCGGTGGCAAGGTTTTGCCGCATGCTGGGAACGCTGCTTGGCAACGGCGTGCCGATTCTGCAATCATTGAAAATCGCGAAAGACGCCAGCGGTAACGCTGTCCTCAGCAACGCAATCGGCAACGCTGCTGAGAATGTCTCTGGTGGTAAATCGCTGGCCGTGCCGTTACGAGCATGCGGTCAATTTTCACGCGACATCGTCGAAATGATTGCCATTGGTGAAGAAGCGAACAACCTGGAGAACGTGCTGATCGGCATTGCTGACAGTCTGGAGAAGACTACCGGGCGCAAGATCGACGTGGTGGTCCGACTGCTGGAGCCGATACTCTTGCTGGTGATGGCGGCAATCGTAACATTTGTGATCGCCGCGCTGCTGTTGCCGATTCTCAACATGTCCAGCATGCGATAACGGAGACAATTTCTGCTAGGAATTCTCGGCGATCTGGAATAAAATCACACATTAAACGAACAGCTTTCCGGCAGTGCGGGGTTTAGTTTCTTATGCGTCTGCGCCTGCCTGGAACAACTAAAAAATCAAAACTGCTCGCCCTCGGCGATCCCACCTTTGGTCTCACGCCACAAAAGCGACAAGGAGTTCTCGAAACATGAAACGACTACAACAACGCCCCCTAAATACCCGCCGTTCAGCGTTCACGCTGCTGGAACTGCTCATCGTACTGGGCATCATCGTGGCACTGGCGGCGATGGTCGCGCCGAACCTGATTGGCAGTGCTCAGGATGCCAAGATTCAAACCACGCGAGCCACCATTCGCACCATCGAAGATGCCTTCAAACGCAAGGCTGTCAAAATGAATGGTTTCGACACCAATGGAAGTATCGCCAGCCTGAAAGACACGTATGAAGACAGTCTTGGCAAAGAACAGGTCCCGCTGCTGGAAGAAACTCCTCGCGACGAATGGAACAATGAGTTTCAATACAAATACGAAGCAGGAATGGTGAAGCCCACCATCTGGTCATTCGGTCCTGATGGCGAAGACAACGGTGGGGACAGCGGCGACGACATCAGCAATCTGCCTCGCGAAGAGGAATAATTTCACAACGCAAAGGACTGTGTCAGCGGATCGGAATTGGAAAACACCGGCTGAGCCAGT
>CALFOL010000733.1 GCA_937919915.1 uncultured Planctomycetaceae bacterium | reverse complement strand
GCCGCTCACGGTCATCAACACGGATGGCGGAGAACCACGAAAAACCAACGATCATTGAACACTCCACAAAGCACATAAACGTCCGGCAAAGAAGCAAAGAAACTGTCTTTGCCGGTAATCGCGAAGAAGGCCAATCGGAAACTCACTCGATGAAACATCATCTACAACTCCTCGCTGCTCTGGTATTGATTTCCTCAGCGCTGGTTCGCGTCGCAGACATGCCGAACCTCGCCAGTGCTGATGAGCCGCCACGGGCTTCGATCTGGGGACGGACCATTGCGGCCGAGCCGTTCGACAAAACTCCGTTTCGAGAGATTCGCGTTCCGGAGTGGGTGCAAGAAACGGTTGGCGTCGGCTACACGCTCTCGGTTCAAAATGTCGAGCAGCGACAGCGGGCGGTCAAAGCTGGGGTCACGATCAGCGAGATGGGCTTCGTCGATCCGTTTCATGTCTTCTATGACAGCAAGCTGCTCAAGAATCGTAGTCCGCATGTCGCGGCAGACTCGGTTGATAAAGAAGTTGCCGAGTACCGGCGGCTAGGGCTGCGGATCCTGGGCGTTTATCCGCCGACTTTGCAGAGCGAGGTCTACGCCGAGCATCCCGACTGGCGACGAGTTCCCACCGACACGACTGAAATCCCGCAGGTCGATCTGAAGCAGCATCCTTATGGAGGCATGCTGTGCCTGCTCGGTCCGTATGGCGACTTCTTCATTGAGGTGCTCGCGGAGATCGTCGAAAAGTATCAAGTCGATGCGTTCAGTTTTGACGGACTGCATTACGCGGGCGTCTGCTACTGCCAGCATTGCCGCGAGAACTTTCGGCGCGACACCGGCGGCGAGATTCCGAACGTCGATCTCAACGATGCGGCGTTCCGTCGTTATCAGCATTGGGCCGATCGACGCATGGAAGACGTCATTCGTCGGATGCAAACGCGGCTCAAGGGGATCAAGCCCGATGTCGCGCTGGTGACCTGGACGACGAACGCCGGTCGCTTCGGCCATTACCGTGACCTGCCCCGCAACATGCCGGCGCGGATGAATCTGTTGCTGGATGCTCCCGATCAGGAATTCTGGCTCGATGAAACCAACCGCGGCGCAACAATCGTGCCTGCACTGGCGAACGCTTACATCTGGGCCTGCACGAATCACCGGGTCGCCTTCAGCGAGCCGTATCTGATGTCGCACGGCAATCCCTATGGCAAGGACAGTTTCCCCGTCCATGAAGTGCTGCTGCGCGTGCTGCTGGCGGCGACTCACGGAGCCAGCCCAAGCCTCGCGGTTATTCAACCCGAGCACATGCAGAAGGGGGCCTACGACGCGCTGGCCGAAGTCCAACGACGCAAGCCCTGGCTGACTCACAAACGCCCTGAGCCGTGGGGTGCGATGCTGCTCAGCGACAATACGCGCACCTTTTACGGTCGCAGTTCGGGGCAAGTCGAAGATCGTTATCTGGCGCATGTCTTCGGTACCTATCGAGCCATCCTGGAAGAGCATCTGCCGGTGACGGTGACTTGTGACTGGAACCTGAATGCGGAAGATCTCGCGGGCCAGAAGGTGCTGATCCTGCCCAACGCCGCAAGCCTGAGCGACGCACAAGCCGCCGCCATTCGTGAGTTCGTGAAGAATGGCGGCGGATTGGTGGCGTCGCTCGACACTTCACTGTGCAACGAGTTTGGCGACCCGCGTCCCGATTTCGCGCTGGCCGACGTTCTCGGAGTTCATCACGGCGGCCCGAAAGAACCGGTAGAAAAACCGGCGACGAAAGATGGAGCCGCGCAGCCCGATGCGGCAACTCGCTCTGATCTCGACATCAATTTCGCGAGGAACCTTGGTGACGACTACTGGCTGAAGCGAAAGGACGTCTTCGCACTGCGAGTGCCAACCGACAGCGTGCTCTCCAGCGACAAGCTGCGCGAGTTAGTCGGTCGCGACTCCGTGACATTCAAAGGCCCTCTGCTCAATACTCGTGCCAGCGAAGGCACATCGCTCGCGGCTCAGGCAACTCCGCACACCACGCCGGACGCCGCGCCCACTCCAGCCATCGTGACACGACAATTCGGCAAGGGCCGTGTCGTCTACTTCGCCGCAGGGCTCGATCATGCGTACTACAGCTATGCGTATCCCTATCAGCGGGTGTTGCTGGCGAACGCGATACGTTGGGCGGCCAACAGCACTCCGCCCGTGGAAGTCGAGGCACCGCGTTGCGTGCATTCGACGGTCTTCCGGCAGGAGAAAGACGGTCAAACAAAGCTGCTCGTGCATCTCTACAACGACGTCAACACCACGGCGTTTCACGGTCTGCCCAACGAAGATGTCCCACTCCGAGAAGAGACGCTGCCGATTCACGACATCCGGCTCAGCCTGCGCGGCTACACCATTCAGCGAGCCACGCAACAACCCGAATCCCGCCCGCTCTCTCTGGTTGTCGAAGGTTCATCCACCGTGATCACGGTCCCTCGCCTCGAAGTTCACTCCGTGATCGTGCTCGATCTGGCGAGTTCGGATTGATGCATGGCCCCGCGTTTTGAAAAAAGGTGTTGGCATGAAGGTTTTCCTAATGATCAATCGAGTTGCACTCTTCAGTCTCTGCCTGGCACTGTCGGTCCACGTTGGTCCGACCGAAGCGTTTGGCCAGCAGACGCTGGGTGCCCTCAAGGCCGACCGGATTCTGTTTCTGGGGAACAGCCTCACGCTCCACGGCCCGAAAGCGGAGATTGGCTGGGCTGGCAACTGGGGCATGGCGGCCAGCGGGCAGGAAAAAGACTACGTTCACCTGCTGATTGCCGACACGCTGTTCGCGGCCATCTCGAAGAAGGCCGACATTGTCCAGCTGTCAGCGGCCCACGTCGCTGCCGTCAATCGTCGGCGGCGGATCTATGTCAACAATGATGTCGGCTACGACGCGGTCGCCATGGGACCGAAGTTGACGGACATCAAGCCCGAGGAATGGCTCGCCGCGAGATTCAGCGCGTTCGACCAGCCCAGCAATCAGGTCGACTGTGTTGGCTGGTGCCTGGATGAAGGGAACATCGCCGCGTATCTCAGCACAGTGATTCCCGAGTTGCAGTATCCGACATTGCTGCGTTGGCGAGCCGAGGGCGTTGACATCGCGCAGCGGATCGTCGAGGAGAGTCATCGCCGCAAACTGGAAGTCTTCTGGGAGCATCGCCTGAATGGCGCCGATCGGGAAGCGGATGTCACGACACCGGCTCGCCATCCTCTGAAGGACCAGAATCCCGAATGGCTGCTGGAAGGGGGCTGGTGGAAGCCGGGGCTGTGGAATTTTGCGGTTCCCGAAGTGCGCCAGTACAAGGTCGCCGTGTTGCGTGAAGTCGCTGAGCGTTACGACCTGGATGGGATCAATCTGGATTTCGGCCGACATCCGCCCTACCTGCCCGCTGGTAAGCAGTGGGAGCAGCGAGAAGCGTTGACCGACTTCGTGCGGCAAGTGCGGCTGATGTTGCAAGCCGTGGCCGAAAAGCGGGGCCGGCCGTTTCTGTTGTCGGTACGCGTCGCCGATTCTGTTCCAGGTTGTCACTTCGATGGCTTCGACATTGAATCCTGGGTGCAACAGAACCTCGTCGACATGATCATCATCGGCACGCGGTCAATTCAGGTCGACCTCCCCGGCTTCAAACGCATCACGACCGGCAATCACGTCAAGTTGTATCCCTGCATCGACCAGCATCACTCGCCCGATGGCTACCATGCCGTCCCC
>CALFOL010000732.1 GCA_937919915.1 uncultured Planctomycetaceae bacterium | reverse complement strand
GGATACAATGAGTCGTAATTCGACATGTACGTTTATTTATGGGCGGGTGCTTACAGCAACACATTGTTTCAAATACGCGAAGCGATCGAGATCCTGATGCTCACCTCTGTTACAAAATAGCGTCTATGTCAGACCTGCCCGAAGACCTATCAGAATGGCCATCCGATCCGTACGAGACCCTGGGACTGAACAACAGTGCTTCTTTGAACGATGTGCGATCGAGCTACGCGCGGCTCATCAAGACATATCGGCCGGAAACTCACCCCGATCATTTTCAAACGATCAATCAAGCTTATCAGTTGATTCGGTCGCATGCTGGAAACCCGTCGAAACCCAGCTGGCCACTCCATTCGTCAGAGACGAAGCCATCGCAACAGCGTCGTGCAGTGCATGTGGATGTGCCGGAAGAATTTTCACGTCATTCCGACGCGGAGTTACCGGGAGTTTACCGTCAACTTGTTCTTGACACCACACAAGTGAATTTGCCGCAGACTTTCGCGGCCCGGTTCTGGCTACTTGTTCTTCGCCAGGACATCGATCCGGAACGCAGACGAGTGACCTGGCTTGCAAACGGAATTGTTGCGCACCCGGACTCATGGGAACTCAAACTACTGCTGCAAGATGAACTGCGTCGCGGCCCGGAATTCGCCGTGAGCGACGTGTTTCGCCAGGCTCTCGAGGCGCTGCCCGTGCAGAATCGACCGGCGATGTTGTTGCTGCGGTGGAAACACGCGGCCACCCTGCAACGATGGCCCACGATCCTGTCTGACTGGGAGCTCGAAAAATGCAGATTGGAGCCTTCACGAGTCCAGGGCTGGGTGCACCTGCAGGTTGAACTCATCGGTCAGGTTTGTTGGTCACAAAGCGACGCGGCAATGCAGTTGTATGCCGTTTGTCGCCAGGAAATCGACAATCATCCCGAAACGCATCTCGCGCTGGAGCGACAGCTATACGACCTCGATCGGCTGGATGAACTCACTCAGGAATATGCCGCGATGATTCGATCAGAACCCGCGGTATTTTCCAATTTCGTAGCCCACCTACTGCCTTCGCTTTGGAATGCACCGGAAGAGTACGGTACGCTCGCTCTGCAGATCAGCCTAAAGCTGGAAGAATTTTCTGCAGTCCACGCGTTGCAGGAATTGGACCAACTGATGGATTCCGGCTCTCAGTCCGTGGCGATGATGTATCATTCGATCAGTGCTGAATTGAGTCGGCGTCTGACATGGTCTGACGACGCAACGACGACGTTAATTCGGCATTTACTGGACGATTTTGCAAAGATAGAACTGGCTGATTACGCAGGTGTTCGTGAACAGCTGTTGACGTGGTCCACCCGTGAGCTGATGCCGGTTGACGGAATCGCTGATGTGTTGGATTACAACGTCAGCCCACAACTACTCTGGACGGAATACGGTCGGTCAATTACTGAGATCCTTCGTGGTGACCTTCCGCTAAGACTTGTCTCCGCGGCAAGAATACTCCTGTCGCTGTAGAGTGGGGGACTTCGATTTCGTCAAGAGGGAACAATAGCCCTGGCTGTCGTGGTTTCCGGCGGCAACCAGCATTCCCACGCCGTTGATATCGGTCGCGCGATCTGACGACGCGATGCGAGTTTCCGCATTCCAGAACTTCGGCGCCGGCTGTCAAAAGGTAAACTGCTCTAATCTAACCGAGCCGCACCGGTTTCTCGTCGCGCGCTGACTTGTCGACCGCGTCGCAGACACGCTGCGTGTTGTGAGCCAAATTCAGCAGCGAATGCTCATACTTCCGATCACGGATCAGCTCGCAGAACGCTTCGAGCATACATTCTTCCTGCGGCTTATGCGGCACCAGATAGTCTTTCTGCACACCATCGTTGTCCAGTGTTCTGAAACTCGGCTTATCGGCGTTCCAGGGCCGAGTAAAGTCGTCGCAGAACAAGGTTTGCCGGCTGCCCGCGACTTCCAACCAGCGGCGGCGCACCGTGTGAAACCCGCACGCGATCGTAGCCACCTTCTGTCCAGGGAACCACAAAAACCCGTTTAATCGCGTGTCGACATCATTTTGCCACGTCGCACGCGCGAACACTTCCAGCGGCATCTCATCAAACAGCATCAGCGCTGCGCCGATGCAGTACCATCCCAGGTCCAGCAGCGAACCACCACCGAGCTCTCGGTGCATTCGCAGGTTTTCCATGGGGACATCGTCCCAGCAAAACGTAAACACAGAATTCAGCTGCTGCAAGTCGCCGAGTTCACCGCTGGCGACGAGTTTTCGAATGGCCGCATTTCTCGGCGTGTGATACCACATGACGCCGTCCAAAAGCACAACGCCATGGCGCTGACAAACGGCGGTCATCTGTTCCACTTCCGCTGCATTGCGAGCCATTGGTTTTTCGCACAGCACATGCTTACCGGCAGCAGCGGCTTTCGAAGTCCACTCTAAATGCAACGACGGTGGCAATGGTATATAGACCGCATCGACATCCGGATCATCCAGAGCCGCCTGATAGCTGTCGTATGTTTTCGGAATGTCAAATTCCGCAGCGAAGGCATCAGCGGTTTGTTGCGTTCGACTGGCAACGCCAGCCAATTCTGTATGTGCACATGCGTGAATGCGCGGAGCAATCGTCTTCGCAATTTTTGCAGTACCGAGAATTGCAAATCTAGCCGTGATCATGTGAATACTTCAACTTGTTATTCGCCGTTGCAGCAGCCGGAAGATCCGGACACGGCGATATCGCTAAACAAGTAGAGCGTCTCACGTAAACTGACTGCTGTCAACAAAGTCGACATCCAACTGACCTCTTCGAATGCGAACCGCCTTGAAGTATATTTCAGATAGAAACATGTAAAGATGTCTCGCGGCTTTGACATCATTCGAACATGTTTCTATCTTCCTCGGGTCTCGATGCAATGGATGCGACGGGAAGTCTTAACGGCTTGGCCAGGGAAGGCCCACTTTTTATTGCTTGCGATGGCAGGTCGTGTTTCGGTTGATCCGAGACCCTACCACTACAGACAGACAGAGTGTGCGTACCTCAAGCAGCAACGCCTCCAGCCGTTAAAAATCAATCATTAGTTTTTGAGTCTCTCGCAGCAGTCGCGATCGAATAAAGACAGTATCGCGAACTTTCTTGTCTGCACTCACAATCGGTACGGCCAGGCGAGCGTACCCATCGACGATCGGAAGTTCACCAGTCACAAAGCCAGGCACAGGGTTTCGATAACCGTCACTGCCAACGACAACGCCCTCAAGGTCTGTCACCAGGTACTTCTTCGTGTGCTCGGGCAATCGTACCTGAATGATAATTCGATATGGATCGCCTGGTCGCGGGTTGGCCGGTTCTGTCCAAACAGAAAAACTGCCCTGACGAGTTGCCGTCGCTGGCGACCTGTCAATCTGCGGTGCGTTTGTCCTCGGCGATGCTTTGGCTTCTGCCGCTTCACTGGCTGCGGAATCTACTGCCGTTGCAACCCCCTTGGGAGCCAGCTCCTGCAAAACAGCATCGCTGATATCCACCTGCTCTTCGCTAAGCTCCTTAGGAGCCTCCTCTGCAGCAGCGACATCGGGTTGAGCTTCTGGTTCTGCAACGGGGTCCGGTTCAGCAACCGGCACCGTCATCTCGAACGGCGTTGATGGCTCTTCTTCCATCGCAAACGCGGCGTCTAGTAACAGGTTCACTGTTTCGTCCGGACCATGCACGATAATCGCCGTCAGCAGTAGTAGCAGC
>CALFOL010000731.1 GCA_937919915.1 uncultured Planctomycetaceae bacterium | reverse complement strand
TGATTTTTGAGTCATGAGATCACCCGAAGATACGAACGTGCAGTCAGAAAGGCGGCGACATAATTCCGTACGTAGTTCTGCTAACATACAATTAATACATATCTGATTAAATCAACAGACCGCTTGGGTAGCCCGTCCAATGACCGGCGATTGCTTATTTCCCAATATCCCGGACCGGCTTTCCGGACCGCACCGTTGATGTATAATCCTGCTCCCCGGTTTCCGTAACGGAGTACGAGCGATGATCGACGATGAACAGGAAGTCAAAGACCTGATTGAGGCCGTGAACCGGCAGCTGCCGACGCGAGCCCACGCGACGCCACAGCTGGTAAAGACGCTTCGCGAACAGGGAGTCCGCCTTCATGTCGGCGATCCCGTGCACGTCGATTCCCTGCTGTATCTGGGGGATGAGGGAGGAATCGCGTGTG
The DNA here is from genome assembly GCA_937919915.1 of uncultured Planctomycetaceae bacterium. GTDB lineage: Bacteria > Planctomycetota > Planctomycetia > Planctomycetales > Planctomycetaceae > Fuerstiella. The sequence continues at coordinate 5,617 of CALFOL010000731.1, read as the reverse complement.
CGATTGCACAATCCGGCGGTAAGTCGGTGATCATCACATCGATCACCCATCTGACATTTGAGGATGACCATCCCCTTTCCGAGCAGATTCAGGCGTACCAGATCCGGCGCGCGCAACGCCTTGCGGGGTCGGCAAAGCACGTTTCAAATCGGTCACCAGCTGGTCTGGCAACGACGCCAAAACGGCAACGAACTCGCGCCTCCCAAAGCGAAAAAATCAAAAAAACGGATCTCGACCGCGGCTTCCGAACGGCACGCAGTCTGTGGAGATTCGGCAAGTATGAACGGGCAGCAAACGGGTTTCGTGATGTCCTGAAACTCGATCCCGACGATCCCCGATTTTCCCGTTACTTCCTGGCATCCTGCCTGTTCCAGATGGAATCGACCGAGGAACTGGACGAAGTGTTGCAAAGGCACGACGACCAGTCCGGCATCTGGCGGTTTGCTCAGGCGCTGCAGGCCTTTCGGCGATACGGCGATACCGAGGAATCGCAGCTTCTGCTTGTCGAGGCCGACCATCTGAAGCCGGGCTTCGAAGACTACCTGTTGGGGGGAAAAACCGTCGACGCCAGCCGCGAAATGCGGTTTGACGCCGGTTCTGACCGGCGAGCATTCGGTTGTGCCCGTCTGTTCCTGCCGGCGTGGCGGAGCGTCCCCGGCGCGGTCTCGTGGGCGCGGCGGATTCTGAAAGTTCCCTCTACCGGTGCTGATTCCGACCAGACGCCGCGCCGGTTTCCGCAGGACGAGCTGCGGAAACTACCGCTGCGGCGCGAGACCTGGCAGGTCGGCCTGATGCCCTGCGACGACGAGCCATCCGACGACGAGACCCCCATGTGGTTGTTTGGCGTGGCCAATGTTGAGGGGCAGGAGATCCGGACGGCGACTGTCATCGATCAGCCGTTGACCGAGACGGTCGTCTGGAACCGCTTGATCGAATCATTTCTGGCTCCCATGGACGGAGACCCGGCACGTCCCGCCACCTTGGTTGTCTGCCGCCGTGAGTTCCAGAGTGTCTGGAAGCCGCTACTCGAAAAAATCGGAATTCGCTGCCGCTATCAACAGGATCCCCAACCGGTGGGCCAGTTGCTGCAGGCGATGGGCAATGTCATCGCAAATCCCGTCCTCCCTCCAGCGGCAGAGATCGACATCCGCGAGTTCCCGCAATCCGACGCCGTTTGGCAGGCCGATTTCTTTCGGTCGCCGGCGTGGGTCATGCGTGAACAGGAAGGCGAATATCGGCCATGGTCGGTGCTCGTTCTGGACAAGTCCCGATCAGCGGCCATGCAGATTTCAGATGCGCCCGGTGGTCCCGCGCCGGAGAGACTGCTGGAGGTTCTCGTCCACACGATGGCCCGTCCGGGCGGTGAACCGTCACAACGGCCTCGACTTGTCGAGGTTTCTGATTCGGACAGCTACGACCATTTGCAACCGCGGCTGGAAGCGGCCGGAGTGGCCTGCCGTCTGATTGATGAACTGACCGAGTTCAGTGATTTCTGTCTGGAGTTGGCGCGGAATTGTGACGGGGCGGAGAAGTGCGCGCTGGCAGACGGGAGCGGCGTAACACGGCCGCAAATGGAATCATTCTACGAAGCGGCAGCGGATTACTTCCGGCAAGCTCCGTGGCAGCGCGTTCCAGGCGAAGTACCCATCGAAATTCGTTGCGACGATCCAGACATGGGCACGCGTTACGCGATCATCCTGGGACGGACCGGAGTGCAGCTGGGACTGTGCATTTACGACGACTGGAAGGTCATGCAGGCGATCCTCAGCGGAAACGCTGCGGCCGATCAAAATCGGGCGCTGGCAGTCTGCTACGACGAACCGCAGATCATGGCGGCCGTTGATCTGCAGTTGGTTGAGCGTTTCGGCTGGCCCATCGCAACGTCAGAAGCCTGGCCGGCGGTGATGCGGCTGCAGCCGCATCGCAGTCCACGTTCAGCCAGCGCAGCGGAACTGGTGTTTCTCGACGCCTGCCTGCGTGCCATTCCCGATTTTCTGAAGGGGCATCCAGCCTCGGGCCACCGAAAAGTGGCAACGGAGACGCGCCCGGTTGAATTGCACTTAGCGTGGAAATCGTGATCATTCAATCGGTGACGTCGCTGAAGATCTCAGAGGTGCGCGCGACGCGGTCAACGAATTTGAATTCACCCTATCCGTTAAAGAGCGGTCCACCCCTTCGACGCCTCCAGCTGTGTCGAGCGTCGTCTAGTTGAGAGACGCCTCGAACCATCGCAGCTCAGCTCAGAACTTGCCAATGAAGTCACAATGGAGCAAGCGGATCGAGGAGTAGGAACAAACTGCGACAGCAACAAAGAACCAAAGCGGCGAGACGGATCGACGCGAGTTGTCACACTGCCTCGATCTGCATCGGTCACGGGGAGCAGGGCAACGAACACAATTGCCATTCTGCTCATGACACGCCCACATGAGTCAGATGGGAGAAAACCGTTTCGCGCTGACATCGCGATGATTTTCGCAGCTTCGTCAATGCGATCCTGTCGTCGTTTCGACGGCGTAGCCAGACGGTTTCCTGCCTGTCTGGCCGATCGCATAGGCTAAGAAACCCGTGTTTTAGGCAGTCCTGACGTTTCTGACCTTCTTTCCCCAAAATCCTGTAACACACCCGGCGGCGTTTCGCTTCAGAGGATATCGAAGTCGTCAACAACCTCAAAAAACGAAACATACCAGGGACTCCCAGTCATGAAACTTCAAGCCATCACACTCATCGCAGCCTTGTCCGTCGCATTTACATCAAAATCTGCCGACGCAGGGCATCCATCATTCGGTGGCGGCAATAATGGCTCGCAACAGAACTGGAATCCGGGTTATACGGTGGTGGCAGCCATTGTGTGCAGCCCCCAGTCTGGAGCACTCCCGTGCGTCATACGCCAGTCTACGCTCCTCAGCCCCCAGCATATCAAAGGTGTACGCAGCATATCAAAGGTGAGCATATCAAAGGTGTACGGAACCTTTGATTCGACTTTCGGGCAGATCAGAGTCGATTGAAGCGTTCACCCCGTAGAAGAACCTGCGATTCTCTCATTTCAACCATTCGAGAAACACCGTGCCAGACGCGTCGATTACGGCCATCCATTTTTCAAGGCGCGAGTTTCCAGGTGAATGTGACTTTCCGCCACAGTTTCGAACGGGATACTTTGACCACAAGACGTCTCAACTTGGTTACATGCTGAGCGCGGGGGTGGAAGCGAAGACAGGTATCGGATTTACGGCTGAGATCCAGGTGCGTGATTGTTGCGGTCGCGGAACGGGGATTGTCGCGGGAACGGGACACGCAGTAAATTCGTGGTCAGGCGACGGCAGCCGGGGAAACGCTTCGCCGGTTTAAGAAGATTGCGTGTACAAACGAAAATGCGCCACGCGGCAACTCGACTGAGGCAGGCCTTCACGATATATCTAGCGAAATTGAGGCTTTTCCACAAATCCAGTCCACATCATGACCATGAACATCGCCCGCATTTCGTACTGCACTTTTCTGTTGCTCGCGTTTCCTGCCGTCGCTGCGGCACAGGCACTGCCCGCGAAGGATGTTGTGGCACACCTGCAGTCGCAGGCGATTGAAAAAGGAAAATCGCCACTCGGGCATTGGGGGACGGATCCGGAAGACTATTCGCATTGGCGGACTCATTCGAATCGGTTGATTCCCGTCTATACTTTCGGCACAAAAGGCGCCGGGCAGAATGTTGATTTGGGCAGCTACATCGACGAGAACAGTCCTTATCGTAGTGAGGACAGCCTAAAAAAGATCTACGGGCGTCTGCCGGACCGCACGCTGAACCCCAGCGCAAACTACATGGATCAGACGAACATCGCTGGCATCCAGCGTGCGGCGGCGGCAGCGGGGAAAAAGTACATCTTCCTGTTTGTCTTTGACGGCATGGACTGGCAGACAACTCGCGCTGCAGCGATCTACAACCAGCAGAAAGACACCTACACCGAAGGCAAAGGTTCGGGGACGCATTTTCAAACCTACGATGCGAACGGAACTGCTCAGTATGGTTTTATGGTGACCAGTCCTCACAACGACGGCAGCACCACGGACGTGAACGCGCAGACCGTGAAGAATCCGGGTGGAAAAATCCCCGGCGGGTACGATGCATCCGCCGCCGGTTCCACGCCGTGGGATACACCAACAGATCCGGGATATTTGATTGTGAAACCTGCGGACGGCAGCGCTCGCCATGCGTTTGTCGACTCCGCGGCATCCGCCGGAAGCATGGTCAACGGCGCCAAGACGTACTACAACGCGATCGGAGTCGGACCGGCTGGGGAACAGTTGTCGGCTGTCTCCCACGAATTGCAAAACGACGATTGGGCCGTGGGAGTCGTGACGTCTGTGCCAATCAGTCACGCCACGCCAGGTGCTGCTTACGCTCACAACGTTAGCCGAAAAGACTTCCAGGACATCTCGCGAGACATGCTGGGACTCCCTTCGATTTCGCACCCGAAGTCGCCACTACCCGGCATGGATGTCGTGATCGGTGGCGGCTATGGCTACGATGACGCGGAGGCGGAGCCGTCAGCTGCTCAAGGTGACAATTTCCAGTCCGGGAACCTGCATCTGGCGGACAGTGATCTGAAAGCGGTCTCCATAAAGAATGGTGGCCAATACGTCGTTGCGACTCGTAAGAAGGGAAAAGACGGCGGTCAACAACTTCAAAGAGCGGCTAGAAACGCGGCAACCGGAGGACACCGACTGCTCGGCTACTATGGACTCGGAGCGTACGAGGGCCACATTCCGTACCAGACAGCAAACGGCGATTTCAAACCTGTCAAAGGCATCAAGAAGGCGGATCCTGAAATTTACACAGAAGCTGATCTTCTGGAAAATCCGACGCTGGCGGAAATGACGTCCGCAGCTCTTACAGTGATGGCTTCGCGTAAGTCGAATTTCTGGTTGATGGTCGAAGCCGGTGATGTCGACTGGGCAAACCACGACAACAACATCGACAATTCGATCGGAGCCGTCAATAGCGGTGACGCTGCGGTCAAGACGATCACGGACTGGGTTGAAGCCAACAGCAACTGGGACGAAACCCTGTTGATCGTCACCTCGGATCACGGACACATGCTAACGCTGACAGATCCGCAGCAACTGATCGGTGAAGCAACTGCGGCAAGCAGCAAGTAGGGCTCGCCAGAGCAGTTGCGTTTTGAGGTGCGCCGTGAATTTCCTGTTCGACAACACGTCCATATTCTAGTAGCCACTGAAGTTTACCCAACCGGCGCAAGGCTTTTTTTTCGGACCAATCGTGAAGTGAAAGCTCCCAGCTGCCGCTATTAGAAGTAGTACGATAGCGCGCCGCGCGCATATCGGCGGGCAGCACCACGATGAACTCTCCACCTCAGATACTCGCCGTTATTTTCCTTGCCGCGTGCGCTTCAGTCGCGTCCGGTCAGTCGGAGGATACTACGTACACAGTGACGGTGCCGGTCAACATGTCGCTGCGACCATTACAGGGGCCGCGATCGTCGGACCATCCCAATACCAGCGGGAACATTACGTTCACGAATTCCAGCTGGCTGGCGTATACCGCATCGACGACAGGCTCAACGGTCGTCTTTAAAGCGGAGACTCCGTTTAAGGTGGTCTCGAACCC
>CALFOL010000730.1 GCA_937919915.1 uncultured Planctomycetaceae bacterium | reverse complement strand
GCAACCGTTCTACGTTCTGTGTCCTTGAAAAACGCATTCAGCGCCCAGTATTCCTGCTGTCGAATTCCTTTTTCAAACGGATGATCGTGGCATTGCACACAGCTGATTTGTTCGCCTAAGAATAGTCGAGCAGTAACGGCCGTCGCCGGAGTAGCCTCATTGTTCAGATGTGCGAGCAAAAAATTGGTAGCACCGTTCTGGTCATTTTGTCCAGTGGCTGTAATCAGTTGATCGACAGTATCGATCCATGGCTTGTTCGATTTGAATTGCTCCGCGAGGAAGCCGAGCAGGCTTTCCCGATTCACTCCCGATCGCTCCGTGCGACCGACAAGAAGGTTCGCCCACACAACAGCCAGATGAGAGGCTCGTTCCGGATTGACAGCCATGTCAGCGATCAGGGCACCTCGTTTGCGAGGACTATCGCTGACAAGAAACCCCTGAGTCTCGTTAAGTGTCGGAACCCGTCCCAACAGCGTGAGATAAACACGTCGCACCCATTCCGTATCACTGGCTGGTGGCGATGCGACAACCCCTTGCTCCTGCCATGCCGCATCGAGTAGTTCGTCGATTCTGGCAACGACGACGTCATCCTCAAATTTCGTCGGCAACATCGGCAGCGCCGGTTTCACATCTGCCACCGGGGCTTCAGCGGTCGGGGTGTTTTTGGGGCTCGAACTCCTGAGCTCCAGCGGCTTCAGTTCATCCGTGAAGCCATTGTCATTTGCCACAACAGACGGTTGCACCGACCCTGGATCGTCCGGCGTTGTGTGCGTGGTGTTCTCGCCTGGCTTGTTCGGTTGAGAGACCGCGAACCAGCCACCGAGAATCGCAACGATACTGGCTGCGAGCGCCAGCAGGCGTCGCGGGGCATTTCTGCTATCGTTGCGGTTCAACAGCGTCGACGTGTTCTGTGTGTTGCTGACGAGTGTTGTTTCCACCGTGGCTGCGTCTTCTGCCGCAGGAATGATCGGGGCAGCGCACAGACCGGCGTCCCAGTGCAATTGTCCATGCAGACAAATGTACTCGGTGTACAGGGTGACCAGTTGCGGATCTGCTTTGAGTAGTTTGCCAAGACGTTGCTGCTCCGAATCTGTCAGGCGGTTCTCAACCTGCAGATCAATCAATTGCAACAGTTCATTACGAGATGAGGTCATGACAGGCCTCCTTCTTCTTTAAGGCGATGTTCGGCAATTCGATGCTGCACACACTCCATCAACGCGCGGCGAATTCTTCCTAATGACTGGTACACGGAATTCGGCGGTCGCCCCAGTTGCTGTGCGACTTTGTCCCCATTCGAGTCCGATGCATATCTCATCTGAATCAACTCGCGGTCCTTGGGACGCAGCTGTTCCATGCATCGCGCGAGTGCTTCCTGGCGAACTTCTGTTTCGTTACCAATTGTTTCGGCGGTTGCCGCGATCGATTCGAGGATTCCCTGGTCAAGGAAACTGAGTTTTCTGCCACGGTTGCGACGGAAGCGAAAGACTTCCAGACGGGCGATTGTGCGGCCCCATGCCAGAAAGCTGGTTCCTGGTTGAAAGTCCGTCCGCTTCTTCCAGATGACGAGGTTCGTTTCCTGCAGCACCTCATCGGCGTCAGCAGCGTTGCCCAGCAGTGGCAGCAGGTACAGGAACAGTGGCCGTTGTACCCGAGTAAACGAAACAATGAACTCTTCACTTGGATCACCTGGACTGGCGTTCCGATCGTCGAGGTCATTTGAGTTTTCGTTTGTTTCTGCCATTGTAAATCACGTGCGTCGCGGGAGAGATGACTCGTAAGTTCTTTCGTTTAACCCGACGCTAACGGCGAGGACATTCCTGCGCCGGCCTTGCCGTTGGCATCGGGTTAAACGGTGGATTGATGTGTTTGGGTCGCCGGAACAGCAAACCAGCCCTGAAGAGAACAACACTGGCCTGCAATGTCGCCTCTTCAGGGCTGGTTTAGTTCCAAAATTCGGCAGTCGCCCGTAAAGACTTAGCCCATCAGTTCTTTGATTGGTGTGCCGCCGTTTGCCAGCTTCATTGGACGACCACGCTTCGAGGTATGCACCGTATCCAGTGGGATTCCCATCGCGTAAGCAACGGTTGCCCAGATGTCTCCTGGCAAGTATGGCTTGCTGTTGTCAGCAACACCGACGCCGTCTTTGTCCGTAGCACCAATGGCCTGGCCGTTGTTCAGACCGCCACCACCGATCATCGTTGACCAGCTGGCTGCCCAGTGGTCACGACCGACGTTCTGGTTGATGCGAGGCGTACGGCCAAACTCACCCATCCAAACAAGCGTGACGTCGTCCAGCATGCCACGTTGCTTCAGGTCCTGCGTCAACGCAGCGATCCCGCGGTCAAGTGTTGGCAGACGCTGGTTTTTCAGCGTGTTGAACACGTCGTTGTGAAGGTCCCAACCACCAAGGTCGACTTCCACAAATGGGACACCGATCTGAACCAGACGTCGAGCCATCAGCAGGCTCTGGCCAAAGCCAGCGCCGCCCATGCCCATTCGCCCACCAGCACCACCTGCTGCTGGACTGTACATGGCTTTGGTTTCAGCCGTTTCGGCTTCCAGCCCCAATTTGGAGTCGGCCTTATCGACGTTAAACGCTGCCATCTGAGGTGAAGTCATCAGGCTCACAGCGTTTTCGTAAACGTTGCGATGGTCCTGTGGCAATTCGCCACGCCTGGACTTGATGAAGTTATCTTCAACAGCGTCCAGCATCTGCAGTCGACCAGGTAGTCGATTCTTTGCCTCTGCACTTGGAGCGTTTCGGATCTGTCCATTTCCATCGACCACAAACGGGGCGTGTGACATTCCGAGGAAACCGGCCTGACCGGAACCACCACCGACAGACACGAACGCAGGAATATCCAGCTCGTTTCGATTGCGACCCACTTCGTAACTGACGACCGAACCAAACGTCGGATGCACGACGGTTGGATTCGGCACATAGCCAGTATGCATGTAGTATCGACCACGACCATGATCTGCCTCGCGAGTGCTCATGGATCGTACGATCGACAGATCTTTGAACATCTTGGCCGTCTCAGGCATGTGTTCGCTAATCTGTACGCCTTCAGCGGCCGTCTGGATCTGGTTAAACTCGCCACCGTTTTTGGTGCCGGGTTTCAGGTCCCAAATGTCGATTGTGGGAGGCCCACCGCTCATCCACATCAGGATGCAGGCCTTGTTTTTCGACTTCGCGGTCGCAGCATTCGCCTGCACATGTGACAGGAAATTCATCGCAGGAATCGTTGCGGCCGCAGTTGCCACGTGCTGCATGAAGTGGCGACGGCCCATTCCGTAATCGTTCCAAATTGACATCGAGTTGCTCCAGTAGAAGTTAAAGTTTGTGGTAATAATCGATCGTCGGCAGACCGATCAATTGCCTGCCGTTCTCAGTTTCTTTAGTGAACGAAAATGAACTCGTTCGAATTCAACAGAGCCCAGAACAGGTCCTGATAGGCCTGAACTTTGTTAGGTCCATATTTTGCGATCAGCTTTGATGCCTTGCTGATCTCACTTCGCGAAGGCCTGCGGCTAAGAGCGGCCAGATACAGATCCTGCATTTTGGTTGCCTCGTTGCCCGGACCACTAAACGTCTCGTACAGAAAGCTGCCTCGTTCCGCGTTAACCGCTTTCTCAGTCAGTTCACTGTTCATCATCATCAGGGCTTGTGGGATTGTGCCATTGAATGTGGTTGCTTCGTCGCTTTCGTCAGTATCAAAAGCCACCACAAACTGCTGCATCCAGCGACGACGCTGTTGTTCCTGGGCATCCCAGCCGCCCTTACCAGACTTGTGAGCACTCGACGCCACGATCAACGAATCGTACAGCTGTTCCGCCTGCATCGACTTCATGTACAGATGACTGAAGAGTGTAACTTCACCAGCGGCAGGATTGTCAATCTGGTTGTCTTCCCCGAATTGACTTGTCCGTCCGTAAGCTTCTGTATTGGTGATCCAGCGAACCAGTTGTTTGACGTCATAGTCATTCTTCACAAATTCTGCTGACAGTCGGTCCAGAACTTCCGGATGCGATGCAGCGTTGTGAGGCCCCATGTCGTCCACCGGCCGAGTGAATCCATAGCCAAAGAACTGGCTCCACAGGCGGTTCACAAACGCCTTCGCAATAATCGGCGTTTCGCCGTTATCTGATTCCACCAGCAGCTTGCCAAATTCTTTTCGGCGATCGAACGCATCCGGCTCAACTTCTTTCCCGTTGTAGACCGGGAACGCGACCTGCATCAGACCACTGCGTTTTTCGAAGAACACCCCGCCGCTGAAGTCTTTCGTCAGAACCTCAGAGAAGTCGTCAACCTGCCGACCAGTCTTTTCGTCGAACTTACGATGATCTTTCTTTTGAACCTGTCGGAAGAAGCTGTTGAACTCCCAGAACTGAGCCTGCTGCCAGTTGTTGAAAGGGTGGTTGTGACACTGAGTACACTGCACCTGCATTCCCAGGAACAGCTTCGTCGTTTTGG
>CALFOL010000729.1 GCA_937919915.1 uncultured Planctomycetaceae bacterium | reverse complement strand
TCAGGCTGTTTATCATAGTGGATCAGCCACTACGGCATATCAATTGAAGTCGGTATTTTTCCGCACCCCCTCAATACAGCACCGTTTCCGTGGGTGGCGCAGATCCCGATCCCGCTCTTGTGAACGCATCTGCGAACACTGGGAAATCCCGGTGTTCGCAAACTATCAGGGAGTGGTGAGCGATTTCGTCAACGCTGGCAGCGGCAGATATTGCCGACACGCTGCTACCCGCAGGGTATTCCCAGTCGGCCGAATCACTACCACCAGAGCTTTTCCTGAAGCCGTTCATACGTTACGACCGATACGACCGACAGGGCAACTTCCGTTGCCAATCTGTTCAAAATACTGAGGGCCGTCCAATTGCGGCTCACGGAGAATACAGTGATGCCTCGCATTGCCCTTTCAATCGTCACTCTTTTTCTGATTACCAGCTCGGCCCTCATTGCAGCAAACGACAATCCGTTTGCTCGTGGGGAGTCCATTCAGGAACAAACCCAGCCGGATTCGGTGAAGAAAACGAAGGCTGCTGAAGCGATTTCCGTGAAGGCTCTTACGAAGAAGGGTTCCGTCGCCTATTTTTCACCGACCGCTGCGGACACTGTTTCCAAAGGAAAGACGGACCCCGCAGCCACGGCCGCGAATCCTTCTCCCACAACCTCTTCGCCAAACGTTAAACGTGAGCGACTGCGTTCAGGAGCCGCTGCGACAACTTCCGAGGTGAAGACCGCTGACTTTTCTGACAACAGTGCTACGAAGCGCGTTGTTCAACAGGTAAGCGGTGACTTCCTTGAAGACTTTGGAACAGAAGACATCGGCTCGGGCCCAAATCCCTTTGAGGAATTTCTGGGCCCGGCGACACCACTCCAGGGTGGACAGCCGAACGCGACAGCCGAGACAACTGCTGAACCGAATTTCGACATGGCAGAGCCTTCGCACAGCGAGATGTCTCTCTTCGATGATTCGGATTCGTCGGAACTTCCTGACTTCACAACGGACGGCTTCGGGGGCATGGAGCAACCGGCGCAACCGAAATTTGATCCGGTCAACGTTGCAGTGCCTGCGACTCTTAGTGGTCCGCAAACTCCGTCTGTGACTCTGCAGTGGGTGTTGCACGGCGAATTTACACGGGGCCGGGAATGTCGCTGTGATCTTATTCTGGAAAATACTGGCCGAACTCTTGTTCGGAACGTCGTCGCGGAAGCGCTGCTGCCGCAGGGGCTGGAGGTTGTAAAGGCTGAGCCTGCTCCGTCAAATGTCAGCGATGCTGCGACATGGACGTTCGGTGAACTGGACGCAGGCGAGAAACGGGTTATCGAACTGACCGTCATTCCACAACTGCAGGGCGACACCAATGTCAGTGCGTTTGTCCGGATGACTGGTGCCAGCGTTTCGACTTTCTCTGTGACAGAACCACAGCTTGCAGTCAAAGTTGACGGGCCAGCGAACGTGGAGGTTGGGCAACAGGTGAACTACACGGTTGAGGTGGCCAATCCAGGCAGCGGTACGGCTCGAAACGTTGTCATTCAGGCAGCCATTCCGCCTGGGCTTGAGCATCGTCAGGGCGGCATGCTGTCGATCGAAATTGGCACATTGAATCCTGGAGAACAACGACGAGCACGACTTAGTCTCACCGGTGTAAAAGGTGGAGAACATTCTCTGGCGGTGCGAGTTGTTGGTGATGGTGGCCTGAAGAAAGAGGTGCTCGAGTCGGTTGTGATTGCAGAACCTCGCCTGAATATCGGGGTTCGTGGCGAAGATGTCGTGCGAGCAGGTGAGGTTGCTAACTACGAACTGATCGTGGTCAACGAAGGTCGCGTGGATTCAAGTAACGTGCGAGCGAAATACAAGGTCCCGGCGGGTTTCGAATTCGTGAAGGCGGATCTGGGCGGCAAGTACAATGCGAAAGAGGAAACAATCGAATGGTTCGTTGGTACTCTGGAGCCGGAACAAGTGCGTCAGTTCCGGGTTTCGCTGCGTCCGGTTGCACTTGGAGCCGCCCGACATCAGGTCGGTGTGATTAGTGAACACGGCAAGATGACGGGAGCCGATCTCGACACCATCGTTCAGGGTAGCGCCGAGCTCAAGCTTAACCTCGCAAGCAATCGAAATCGGATTGAGGTCGGTGATCTTGTGACCTATGAAGTCAAGATCGAAAACATTGGCCAAAGCGCGGCTGAGAATGTGGGAGTGTCCTTCGAACTGCCGCCTGGGCTTGCAATGCAGAAAATTTCCGCTCCGTCAGAGTACCTTGCTGACAACGGGGTTGTGATTTTCCGCTCAATCCCGGGACTTGACGCCGGGAAATCGGTGATGATCGCCGTGCAGGCGAAGTGTGAGCGAGCTGGTAGCCATCGCGTCCGCGTGCGTGTCGCCAGTGAGTCGATCGAGGAAGCTCTGATCGAAGAATCCACGGTTGCCGGTCAGTAAACTGAGGTACAACGTTGAGCCGGATACGTCAGTATCCGGCTTTTTTTTTCGGGTGGCTGTCTTGCAACGTCCCGAAGAAACAAGGCCGGACATTCACGTCGCAGTTACGATGCGAACTGGCGTCGCGCCTCGGTGAATTCCAGCCGTAAACCCTTAAAGAATGCCTCCACGTCGCGAGCCAGGTTCGTGGGGATAATGCCAGTGGTGGTGGCCTTGTTGTCCAGGTCGGTCACGGTTCCGGAACGTTCCCACACGGACACCAACTGCTGTTGATCGCGGGCGATGAGCTTAGCGGAGATCACCAGTTTGTCGCCGCGAAGTTCCAGTTCCACCTTCATGACCGGCTCTGTATTAGGGGCACGCACGCTGACTTGGCACTTTTGGATGGCGCCCTCAACAGCGGCTTTCACGGCGTCGGAAACGGAACCACGAACATCTGCTGTGAATCCGGTCACGCTGATTCCAACGTCTGTCATCGCAGCCATCAGCTCTCGACCACGATCAGTGTTCATTGCGCTCTTCATATCTGG
>CALFOL010000728.1 GCA_937919915.1 uncultured Planctomycetaceae bacterium | reverse complement strand
GACAACCTGACCAGTAGTTTTAGCCAGGCAGCCAACCTGTCCGACTTCGAGAACACATCCCTCACCCACATCGACGCCGTATTCTCAAACCTGCTCAATCTGCTGTTCTCGTAGGCTGAGACGGCAGCGGCGGAGCGACGGCCAGCACCTGCTTGCTCCCCGAGTATCGCCGCACGTCAGAAACGATGGACCAGCCGGGACGCGTTCTGCCTGGCGACATGAGATCACGCACGGAAAGTTCTGCTGAGCCAGTCCGTCTTCTGCGGAGTGGCCACACATCACGGCGGCTTCAGTCCCCTCTGCTGACACAATCCGTCGAAGACGAACCCATCAGGACTTAGCTGTCAGGCGTGACAAAGCCTTTTGAGCGTCCATGAACAGACTGAAACCCGCCGGGACCAGAATCAATGTAAACATTGTTGAAACGATCAGTCCGCCAAGCACGACGCTGCCGAGTCCGCGATAGAGTTCGCTGCCGGCGCCTGCGACCCAGAGTAGTTGTCCGCCTTCGTAGGAAGGAATCGGAACCACCAAAGGAAGCATCCCCAATACGGTGGTCAGAGTGCTCATGAAGATTGGGCGGATCCGAGTGCGGACACTTTCGCAGACTGCATCAGTCGAATCCAGACCTTCGTTACGGATCAGATTCAACGTCTGGTGCACGATCAGAATCGCGTTATTGACGACCGTCCCAATTAGAATCACGAAGCCAAGCATCGTCAGCATATCCAGCGTCTGGAACGTGAAGAGGTTCAGTACATTCAAGCCAATCAAGCCGCCCACAAGTGCCAGCGCAACACTGGTCATGATCACGATCGGGTATAAAAACGATTCGAACAGGGCTGACATCAGCAAGTACGTTAACACAACCGCCAGTACAAGATTCCACTTCAGTTCGTACCACGTGTCCGCAAGCTTGTCGGCCGTGCCCGCCAGTCGCACCTGATACAGTCCCGACTGAAAGTTCGGTGAAGCCATCAATGGCTTGCGAATCTTCTCGTCTACAGATCGCAGGGCCGCTTCCAATGCGATTCCCTCAGCAGGTTTCAGCTGAATTGTGATAGAACGCAGGCGTTCGATGTGGTTCACCTGTTCCGGACCGCGACTTAAAACCACGTCCGCAACAGATGACAGCTGCACCGTCCCGCCGTCCGGCGTGCTCAACGGCAGGTTCTCCAAATCCTGAGTTCTGTCGGCATACTCATCGTCACCGTAGATCACCAGATCAACGCGACGGCCTTCATACCAGTAGTCGCCCGCGAACGCACCGTCCACCAGCGCGTTGACGGCATAGCCAATGGATGTAGAAGAAATCCCCCGCTCTGACGCCTTTTCCAATTTCGGAATCACGTGGAGTTCGGGGCTGGAAAGGTCAAGTCCCGGAATGGGCCTCAGTTGATTCCCCTCCGACATCGGAAACTCGCCCAGACACATGCCGAACGCCTTTTGCGCTTCGACAACCAGAACTTCCAGATCGGGCCCGGTGATCTCAATGTCGATCGTACGTCCGCCACTTAAACCGCTCGCAAACAGGCTTGCCTGACTCACAATCGGGATAACGCCCGGCTGCGAACCGGCTGCTTTGGCCAGAATCGGAATCAGTTCTTTCGCCCGCAGTTCGTCTTTACAACGTGCGCCCATAAACAGGCTTCGACCTCGAGCCACAAAGAAGAAACTCTCGATCTCCAGCGCGCCTTCGCCGGCTGTTCCCAGCCAATACGGCGCGACTTCGCGTTCGATCTCCTCACCAAGCTTAATCATTTGGTCAACGTTGTAGCCTGGTGGCGGCAGCAGAATCGCGATCACCAGATTCCGGTTTCCGTTGGGCAGGTATTCCGTATCGGGCATCAGTTGTTGGCTAAGAGCGACCGAACCAGCCATGAACGCCAGCACAATCAGCAGCCGCACCAATGCGCTGCCCGGCATCATCAACAGTCGTCGCATCAGGCTAACGAAGGCGCCATTCAGAAAACTGCTGAACCGCACCAGCCCAAACAGTCCGCCAGGACCAAATCCGGCCACTTGTGTCGGCGATGGCGATCCGTCTGCTTCTATGCCGTCACGTCTTCCACCGCGGCGATTCAGAATTCTCGCGGCAGCAGTGGGAATCACGGTCACGCTGATCAGCAGAGACAACGCCACGGCACAGCTGATCGCGATGGCAATATCGCGGAACAATTGGCCGGCCTGACCCTGTACGAAAATTACGGGCACAAAGACAGCCAGCGTGGTTAATGTCGATGCCAGCACGGCTCCCCAGACTTCCTGAGTCCCTTCCAGCGCTGCCTGCTGAGCCGACTTGCCCATCTGATGATGGCGGTAAATATTCTCCAGCACGACAATCGCATTATCGACAACCATCCCGATGGCGAACGCCATGCCAGCCAGGCTAATCACGTTGATGCTGCGGTCGAAAATCTTCACAAACAGACACGTACCAATCACGCAGATCGGAATCGCCAGGCCAATAATCAGTACCGAACGCAGACTGCGTAAGAACAGCAGCAGCACAAGGATCGCCAATGCACCGCCAACGTAGACGTTGCTGCGGACAAGTTCTGTGGCGGAATCAAGGTACAACGTCTGGTCGTAGACTTGATCCAGGTAGACGCCCTTCTGTTTCAGAACACGCTGGTTCAGTTCCTCCACAGAAATACGCAGACAGCGACCATGAATTCGTTCACATTCGGCGAGTTCCAGACTTGTGATGTCCCCGTCGCCGTCCAGGTCCAGTTCCTTGCGGCGCGGGCCCATGATGGCCTTTAAGTTTGTCCCGGGAGACTGCTGAGCGTTGATCGCCAGGGCACTCAGTCCCTGCTGCCGGACAACGCCGTCTGGCTTCTTGTAACTAATACCAACCGTCGCAACATCTCGAACACGGATCGGACTGCCACCGCGCTGGGTGATGATGCAGTCTTCGACCTGTTCCGGAGACTGAAACTGCCCCAGCGTGCGAACAACGTTGCGCTGTTTTCCTTCCTGAATGTCGCCGGCCGAGGTGTTCTGATTCTGCATCGTCAACGCCGCCCGCAGGGCGTCGATTGTCACGCCGAAAGACGCCAGCCGCGATGGATTCACAACGACGCGAAATTCCTGATCCTGTCCACCAAACACATTGGCGTTGGCGATTCCCGGAACGCGTTCGAATTCCGCTTCGATAAAGTCTTCCGCGAATTTCTTCATGAGTGCTGGGTTATTGCGGCCCAGCACAAACGTTTTCAGTACAGGAAACTCGTCGACAAGGTCGTTGATCCGCGTCAAATCGACCGGGCCAGCTGCGTTCATGATGTCAGCCAGGGGATCAGCCAGCTCCGACTGCAGGACAACCAGATTTTGTAGATCTTCCTTTGTCGGCGGCAATGGTTTTAGAATATACCATGCGATTGCATTGGTGTTCGCGTTGACTGTACTGATGACAGGCTCGCTGGCGTCGTCCGGATAGTCAGGCACCTGGTTCAGCTTCTCGGACACTCGGGCGCGAGCATCAGAGAGTTCGGTGCCGACTGGAAACCGCAACGTAATCGAGCCGCTGGAATCCGCGCTTTCGCTTGTGAACTCTTCCAGTCCTTCGACGCTCTTCAGCTGTTCTTCCTGTTCCTCGATGATTTCCTGCTCGACTTCCTGCGCACTTGCGCCGGGCCAGCGTGTGGAAACCGTGATCTCTGGCTCTACAACGTCCGGCGTCAGTTGCACTGGCGTGCTGATGTAGGCAATGCCGCCAAACAACATCAGCAGCATGACCGCGACGGTGACTTTGACTGGGTTTTGAATTGAAAAGGCGATGAAGTTCATGAAGTTGCGTGGACTGAGTTGGTGATCGAGAGACCCATCGTTGTGGCGAGGACTATTTCTCGGCCGTCTCTGCCTCTTCGAGAATACTCACCGTTTGAAACGGCCTGAGTCGTTCCGCGCCTTCCGTGACAACCTGTGCGTCGGGCGGCAAGTCGGTGCCGATTACCTGAATCCAGCCTTCTTCGCTGATTCCGGGTTCCACCTGCACCTGTCGAACACTCAACGGCTTCTCTGCTTCCGGGGGATTCGTCGCGAACACAAACGTCCCGCGCGAAGTCCGCACTAACGAGTCTTTAGGAACCAATGTGGCCTCCAGCGGCGTGCCAAAAAATTGCACTTCCGCCATCATGCCTTCTCGAAGCGCTGGTACGGGAGACTCCGCTGAACCGCTCATTTGATTATTGACTCGCACGACCACCGGAAAACTTCGCGATCCCGTTTCCCAATCGCTGCGGGGAACAATGTGCTCAACAACGCCCGTCCAGCGGCCGTCTTCGTGTGCGGGATCTGGTGTGCCCGACACCTTTAACCACACTTGTGCGCCTGGCTGAATCTGCGAAATGAAACTCTGGTCCACTGGAACCTGCACATCAACTTCGTCCAGCATCGCCATACGCGCCACCGGTGCACCTTTAGACAACCATTGGCCCAGATAGGTTTCTTCGCTGACGATAAACCCATCAAACGGCGCACGAGTAATTCGTTTTTCCTTTTCCGCTTCCAGCCATGCGACATGTTTTTCCTGTGCCAGCAATCTCGCTTTCGCCTGCTGCTTTTCCTCGTCGCGAACGCCGGAAGCAACGCGTTTGAATACAGCAGTGGCAGCCAGCAGTCGTTGTTTCGCTTCAGTGACGACATCTTCGCCATCGTCGACAGCCGATTGATTCGTGGCACTTCTGGCAACCAGCGTCTTCAGTTCCTGTAGTCGTCGATTGGCATTGTCGAGTGCCGCCTCAGCCACCAGTTGCTGAGCTCTTGCTTCTTCAACATCTTCCTTGCGGGGCTCCAGCGTCTGCTGATACATCGCCTGACGTTCCGCAAGGACAGCACGCTCCTCTTCGAGAGCGAGCTCAGTAGAGAACATTCGCAGCCGTGACAATACCGCTTTGGCTTTCACAAAGTCGCCCGCTTCCATCGCGAATTCATCGACCACTCCATCAGCGGCCGAGGCAATGATGCTGAAATGACGGGGACGGACGGTGCCCACGGCACTCAGTTGAGGAGAAATCTGCCCGTGCCGCACTGTCTGCACGCGGACCAATGCTGGAGGTGGAACAGTAGGCGGGGCCGCCTGTGCTGCTTCCGGAGCTGCAGCAGGGCCCGCACCTGAGCAACCAGGCACGAGGAATGACGCTATCAAAAATACTAAAGGAAGGAAGCGATTTGAAGTTTCAGACGTGGTCGACAATTTAAGTCCTGCCCAAAATAGTGCGCAATGGTCCAGCAGTTGGCCGTTTGCATCCAGACTAACAACTGTGTACAGCAGGTCGCTACAGCCTGAGGGCTGCACAACGAACGATTCCGGAAAAAGCAGCCCCGGCAATCTGTTCCAGTTGCTCCAGCACGCTCACATGCGGCAACCGACGCCGTCCGATTCTGACAGTTGCAGTCCAACGTTGATCAAACGCAACGCCGGTGCATCAGCGTCAGTCCCAGTTCACCAGCGACTCAACGTACGCGGCCGACCCGTCTCGCAGCCACCCGTCCAGCTGAGCAGGATCTTTCAGCTGCTGACCCCGCAGAGTCGGGACCACCAAAAACTGACAGTTGACGTCTGATAACGCGGTCATGTCTCCCCATAGTTTTTCAAACTGTGAGACAGGGAACACATCTTCCTGACCTTTTCCCCAGCGTTTCTTGACATCCTTCAGCGTGATGTAAGTCGGCATGCGGCGTCCTAAACGACGCACGCCCTCATCTAACTTCTTCGCATCCCCAAGGTCTTCGCGAGTCAAGCCGAATATCGTCAGCATACGATCGATAGAAATCCATGTCGTCAGCGAGTTGTAGTAGGACAGCCGAAACTCATCTTCCTCGCGCGGCATCGCCAGACCTTCGACCAGACGGACCTTCCCATCCACTCGAGCCAATCCGCCACCACGGTCGTCCAGCTTGCGACTGATCACTTCATAGGACAAATCGGCGCCGGAGTTGATATGTGCGCCCAGGCATGCCGCGTCAAGATGGGCTCCCAGCGTATCGATGTTATGCAACATCAGGTACTGCAACTGCGGCTGCTGATTCAGAAGTGACTTCAGCGTGCCATTGATCAGCAGGTTAGGAACTTCGTACCAATGACCAACCGGATGCATGCATTGCGACGGCAGGTTGTCCGTGTAGTCCGTAGCCTCACCAGACGTTTTCGCCCAGTTGATCAACGCAGAACGCACGCTGGATCGCATCTTCTCCTGCTGTTCATCCAACAACTGCTGCGGCATTTCTTCCCACGCAAATTGCAAGTCCCGCGCCGTAGGAACCATCCGTAATCCGATGGATGCCCCCTTGGAAATATGTACATTGCGTCCGGAGAATCGCTGCTGTAGGTCTCGACGAATCGCCCCATCTGTCAAGTAGCCGGTGGTTACGATGTGCGGCAATGACGTGCCAAATTCAGTCGACGTTTTACGAGTCTTTGCCAGATGGATATCCAGAAACGACCGAAACCGGTCGCCCATCCGGCAGAACGGATTCAACGCCTTGACGACGCCTGCTCCCTGCGTCCAGCGGCTGCCAACACCGGCCGCCAGGGTGATGACGCCGACTTCTCCATTGGCGATTGCCCGTCGTCCGAGCTCGATCGCAGAGGCGTGGTCACCGGTTCTGACATCTATGACATCGTCAAAGCGGACGTCCTCCACGTTCACGGTTGCGGACAGCCGATTCTGCGACAGCCCCAGCCGACCGGACTTCAGATCCTGGCGAATCTGTTCGTGGACGGTTGAATCAAAGCCATTAGCGGCGAGCAACGACTCCAGACTTTCCGACTCGTTCGCTTCCGCAACGGTTCCCGGAACGATCCGGGCTAATAAACGCATCGACAACGCGGCCGCCTCGTTGCCGGTGCGACACTGATCGCCAACGCGTTCGAGCTCCCGTCGCGTCATTGGAGACAGGCTGTTGAAGTTTCGCCGCAGCAGATCCGGCACGGTCAGAGCACGATAGCCCGCTGGCATCCGGCCATCGGTATCGAGCTCTGCGAAAGTGCCATTATCGTTAATGGCAAAATCATAAACCACCGGGTCCATCGCGAACGGCACGGAATCTTCCATGCCGCGTTTCACCTCCAGCATCATCTGCTGCAGCCAGCCCTGAGCTTCTTCGCGGACGGCCGGATCAAAGATGAACCCCATGCCGCCGCCCGACATGCCGCCCAACATCCAGAATCCATGAAACCGATCGGCATACTTTTCGCGACAGCGTCGGATCAGCTCTTCTGTATAAGCGGTTGAACACCACGGAATAATCGCTTGCAATGGTTCTGCAAAATTGCGGTCCGTAGCCCGCCCAACGGCTTCAATATCGCCGTTTCGCAGAGCAACGGTGATTTCTTCCAGCAGCCCAATCGCATCCTGGCGTGCCTGCCATTCCTTTTCGCAGCGCAACAGGTACTTCTCAGTGACCATCTCTAGAATCGGCCCGACATTCTGAGCCATCCCGCCATGCACCAATACCAGACTGTTCTGCAGTTTCTGACGCGTCTCGGCCGTTACTTCGTCGGCAGAAAACACGGAATGCTGCGGCATCAAACGACCGCGACTGATCCCGAACTCAGGATCGCCTTCCTCCGCAATGGCTCCCTGAATCAGCTTGATCCCTGGCCATACGCCGCCGGAATCCTGCCAGCCACCACCAGAACCGCCCAGCCATTCGCCCAGAATCGCTCGCGCTGCCACGATGCGACGGTCGCTTTCTGAAAGTGCTCCGGTTAGTTGCGACACCTGCCCTGTGGCACGCATGCAGATGGAAATCAATGAACCCAGCAGGTTAGTGCTGACTGCCAGCCGTGATCCTTTCGGGATGTCGTTCACACGACTCACGATTTCCAGACCAAGTCCCGGACCGATCATACGCGTAAACACGTCCGCGACTTTCCCACCACACCCTTCCATGCCCGGCGGGATCAAGCCGGCCGCGATCACTGCTGCCTTCAATAGACCCAGGTAGTCGCGTCCGAAGTCGAAAACTTCGTTGATGTCGTGAATGTCGGCCTTACTGTCCAGGTCAATACTAACAAGTCGCAGCACTGGCTCATCGATGACTCGCAGACTGCAGTCAATCGGCGGTTCCGGCGATTGATGACGACCACGTACCGCAAGGTCAACGCTGGCATTGATGACCTTTGCGCCTTCGGGGAAGTCCATGCCCAAAAAGAAGATGTCGCTCCAGGCACTGTGGGTAAAGTCCATCCGCACCGCCGTGCGTTCGCGAAGATTCGGAAAGCACCGCGTGGTCGGATCAATTCGCTTTAGCTCAGAACGAATTCGCAGCGGCACGTCACTGGGGTGTCCCGTGCGGAACATCCACTGGTTGCCCTTTACGGTTCGCACGCTGCGACGCACCTGATTTGCCAACGTCTGAAACGCCAGTCGATGATAAGCTTCCGCCAAAGCGCTGGACAGCGTCACGGTGCTGCCATCAGACGTCTGCTGAGCCAGGAACGCGTCAACTGCTTCCGGATAACGCCGCCCCAGCAGCATCTCGTACCCCGCGAAGGGAATCGTACCTGTTTCCCGACCAACCAATTGCGCCGGCAGATGAAAGCGGTAGATGGCGTACAAAAAGAACAGCGAACGCACGCGTTGATAGAGGTTATTGCAGGACCGACGAAAGTCATCCAGCCGTCGGCACTCCGCCAGCAATTGCTCTGCCGTCAACCCTTCGCAACAGGCATCCAGTGATTGGTCGCGAACGCCGGGTTCATCTGATGTGATCACCTGCAGTAGATCGGGCATCGCCATGTTTCAAAGTTTTCGTTGTTCAACCGCTTCGGATACCGTCAGGTCAGTTACTGCTGCGCCAGCAGGTTGACCAGTTCGGTCAGAATCA
>CALFOL010000727.1 GCA_937919915.1 uncultured Planctomycetaceae bacterium | reverse complement strand
GCCCAGCAAAACATTCCAGAGCCCGTTGCGGTGAAGACCGTTGCCGTTGCTGAGCAGGAAGTTCGTCATTCGAGCGTGCAGCCAGCCACCGTTCATCCGTTCTACACGGCGGAAATTCAGTCAAAAGTGCATGGATACGTTAAGGAAGTGCAGGCAGACATTGGTGATGTGGTGACAGTCGGAGATGTTCTGGCGATCATCGACGTCCCGGAAACTGCAAAGCAGCGGCAGATGTCGCTGGCGATGGTCAAACGGCAGCGAGCTGAAGAACAGCGAGCTCAGGCTGGCATCGAACTTGCCAAAGCTAATGTGCTCGCCGTGAAAGCGATGGAATCGGAAGCCCGATCGAAACTGCAGCAGGTCGCAGCGACCCTGGCAGCTGCTGAAGCGGAATTCAAGCGGACTACTGACCTTGTCCAAAGAGGATCCATGCAACCAAGAATCCTGGACGAGGTGCGTGAACGACGTGATTCGGCAGCCGCTGGAAAGGCGGCCGTCGCGGCGACCATCGACTCGGCCATCGCAAACGTCGCTGTCGCCAAAGCGAAGGTTACGGCTGCTGAAGCCGATCTGGAAGTGGCCGCCGCAGAAACCGCCACCAAAGAACGCGAAGTCGAACAGATCGACGAACTCATCAAGTATGCAATTTTGACAGCTCCGTTTTCCGGTGTTGTCACGGTACGCAACGTATCACCGGGAAATCTGGTCGGCGAACGCAACAGCAACATTCCGCTGTTTGTCATTAGTCAGCTGGACAAAGTTCGCATTCACATCCCCGTGCCGGAGAATGACGCAGCCTTTGTGGGGCGTGGCGATTCGATCAGTGTGAGCTTTCCGTCATTTCCAGCCGAAGCGGCGATGACCGTTCCAGTCACGCGACTCACCGGCAGTCTTGATCCGAGTACTCGCACAATGCTGGTTGAGGCCGAGGTCGCCAATCCTGACGGCAAGCTCATTCCAGGCATGTTTGGACAGGCTACGATCACTCTGTCCACCAATCTTGCATCGACCGTACTGCCGGCTCGAGCTGTTCGATTTAGTGATACGGGTGATGCTTATGTCTACGTGGTTGCTGACGAAAAAGTCACCGTCGTGCCAGTGACCACCGGAGCGGATGACGGCAACACAATTGAGATCGCCTCCGGGCTGGAGCCTGGCCAGGTAGTCGTGGACGCTCACTTACAGAGATTCACCGACGGTCAAGTGGTTAGGGTGCTGCGCTGAATCGAGTGTTTACGTTTCTTCGTAGCGAAGCTCGTCACGGGCTTCGACCGAAAGTCTTGACGACTTTCGCTACTAATGGCCGCTTCAGACGAATTGAACACGCATGGGCCTCATCAACTTTTCATTGAAGAATCGATTCGCCGTCCTTTCAGGAGTGATCGCGCTGTGTTTGCTGGGGGCGACCGTCATCCCTGGTATCACCATCGATATTCTACCAGACTTCAAGCAACCGGTTGTGGTGAGTTTCTTCTCATACCCCGGCCTACCTACGCTCGACATGGAGAAATCCGTCAGTTCACGCGTTGAACGTGCACTTACACTGGCCGGGAAAATTGAACATCAGGAATCTCGTACTGTTCCTGGCGCTGCCGTTATTAAGATCTTTTTTCAACCTGGAGCCGATCCGAGTGCGGCGATGAATGACATCGTCAACCTCGAAGCCAGTGACATGTTTCACCTGCCACCTGGCATCGAATGGCCGTTCACATTGCGCAGCGAGCCGGCGAATCTACCGGTTGTCCTGGCGGCAATTTCCGGCGAAGGACTAAGCGAATCTGAACTGTACAGCATCGGCTACTACGCCGTGCGAAACAAAATGGGGGGACTGAAAGGCATTCAGATTCCTCATCCGTTCGGTGGTAAGTTTCGCCAGATGATGGTCTATGTTGATCCTGCGAAGCTGCAGGCTCACAACGTCAGCACGAAAGACGTTGTCGACGCAGTTACAAAATCAAATCTGGTGATGGCTGGCGGCTCGGCTCGCATGGGCGGCATCGACTACCAGGTGCATCCCAGAAATACTCTGCCAACGCCTGTCGACATCGAAGCCATCCCCGTCGCAGTGCGTGATGGTAACCCTGTGTTCGTGCGTGACGTTGGGCGAGTCGTGGACGACGCAGCCCTGCAATACAACGTGGTGCGCGTCAACGGAAAACGCAGCGTGTACTGCCCGTTGCTGCGAGAACCCGGCGAAAACACGATCGACTGCGTGGACCGCATTGCGAAAGGCCTTGAAGCGGAAATTCCGCAGATGAAACTACGTGGCGACATCCCGGAAGCCACTGAAGTTACGCTGGTATCCGATCAGTCCAGCTACATTCGTCAGGCGTTGACCGATCTTTACAACCAGGTGGGCCTTGGAGCTCTTCTTGTGGCGGTGGTTGTCGTAATCTTCCTTCGACGGTTTCTACCGACGCTGATCATCTGCTCTTTGATCGTGCTGGCGATTCTGATTGGCGGACTGGGATTTGCTTTCACGGGGCAAACCATCAACGTGATGACTTTAGGCGGAATCGCGTTGGCCATTGGGACCGTGGTCGATGCCGGCATCGTGGTGGTCGAAAACATCATTCGCCATCAGCGAATGGGTAAGTCGCCGATGGATGCGGCCGTCGAGGGAACCCAGGAAGTGTCCACCGCGATTCTTGCGGGAACGATCACGACGCTGGCTGTATTCCTGCCAGCCGTGTTTCTGACGGGCATGATCAAGTATCTGTTTGCCCCGCTGTCTCTGGCGGCAACGTTTACGATTGGTGCGTCCTACATTCTGGCGTTGACCGTAGTTCCGGCGTTCTGCGCGACGTTTGTTCGTGAAAAAGTACAGCAGGGAGCAATCGACAATGACAACGCAGCAGAAAGTGCGAAGCCCAGGGGCATCTACGGCAATCTGCTGAACATCGCACTCAAGGTTCCCGCGCTGACAGCGTTAGTAATCGTCGCAGGTGTCGGATCGTCATTCCTGTTGTGGCCCATGATCGGCACGGAATTATTCCCTGAAGTGGATTCCGGTTCCTTCGAAATTCGTATCAAGACGACGCCTGGAACGGACCTGCTGGAAACAGAAAAGATTGTGGCTCGCCTCGAGGATTCCGTGAAGGAAGTGATTCC
>CALFOL010000726.1 GCA_937919915.1 uncultured Planctomycetaceae bacterium | reverse complement strand
TGTGGCTCGGATGTTGATCTGATTGCAGCCGAGTTCCACCAACGTTGGAATGGAAGTGCCGTAGACCGCCGAATCAACTCCGCACCACACTATGGCACTCATGCACATGGGGCAAGCTTCGGCGGTGGTGTAGACCATTACTTTGACAAGTCGACTTTCGGGACACTCGCGACGCCGTGGTTAATGGCGACGATTTCGCCGTGCCACATCGGATGATGGCGCGATTGATTTCCCCCTTTTGGCGATCACGCTGTTCGTATCACCGTCGACGGTGATGGCTCCGAATGGGTGCCGTGAATTCGCTTCGGCGACGGCGATCGCTTGCCGCATGAAGTCTTGGGCGGTCATTGGTCGTTTCCCGAGCCGAGTTCAAATGCCGCCATTTCCTCGCCGTTGCGAATGAACAGCCGATCGCCGACGACAATTGGGTGATTCCACGTTTTGCCTTCGATGGCGGGAATGCGGGCGCGTTCGTCGAGCCTCTCGGGCGCGGCGTTGATTAGCACGAGTTCTCCGGTTTCGCTGATCACGATGATCTGCCCAATAGATTCCAGCAGCAGCATCTGGCCGAACCCGTAGCGGCCACCCTTCCAGCGGCGTTCACCAGTTTCCGCGTCAAGACAGACAAGAATACTCTGGTCGAAGCCATAAAGGTGTCCCCCATAAAACACGAAATCGTTGAAGGACGGTTTCATCCGGTTGTTAGACCATCGTTCACTGACTTGCCATACCCCGCTTTGATCGCGAGTGACGCTCACGCGAACGACTCCCGTCCCGTCACCGGTTGGGACGACAAAGTCGGTGGAACTCACCATCTGCGGTTGGCAAACATTCGGGCCGCGCCATTCCGTCGGTTTGAAACTCCAGATCTCTTCCCCGGTCGGGGGTGCGAACGCACGCAGACCGTTGGAGTCTCCGAAAATGATCTGCGGTGTGTTGTCGATCGTGACCAGCTGAGCAGAACTGAAGTTCATGCCGCCCGATGTGACACGCCACGCGGGCTCACCGGTGTCCGAATTGTAAGCGACCAGTCCGTTGTTGTCGTCACCGTCTGCGTAAACGATCACGAGATCGTTAGCAACGAGCGGCGAGCTGGCAAATCCCCATACCGGAAGTTTCGCGTTGACTTCGGTCATCAGGTCTCGCTGCCAGACGACACTTCCGGTTGCCGCGTCGAGGCAGTTGAGAATCCCCTTCGAGCCGTAGGCGTAGATTCGACCTGAGGCATAGGTCGGGGTTGCTCTCGGGCCCGATCCTGAGACGACATCGCTGAAACGCTGTTCATCGGAATGCATCCAGATCAATACACCTGTGGTCGCGTCATAGCACGTGACCGCTTCAACATCGCCGCGTTGTTCCTGAGTGAACAGACGCCCGGAAACGTAAATGAAGGAACTCCAACCCGGCCCGATCGGATGCCGCCAGAATTCGGTCGGCGCAGACGCATCCCAATCTTGAACACCGCTATCGAACGAGGCTCGACCGTCGCGTTGACTGCCGCGAAATTCCGGCCATTCTTCTTCAACAGGTTGCCATATACCTTCCGGGGCGGTCGATCTGACCGACTGTTCAGCCAGCATGCGTTCTTCTGCCGTCAGAGATCCACGAAACGACAACTCCGGCAGATACTGGCCGTCGTAGCCGTCGACTCGAACAAACGGAAAGATTGCCCAGACGGGGACAACAAAAGCAGCCAGCGTACGCAATCGAATCTGCGGCCTTGCTTTGGTCGTCACAATTGCAGCCAGCACCGCCAGCGTCGTGAGCGGCACGCCATATAGAAACAGAGATAGCCCAACCGATTCATGCACGGTCATCGCCGCCACCGTGACACACGCCGCGATCATAGCAGCGGCGGCAAGGCGTTGTTTCCGTGGAAGCCTGCTCAACCCCAGCAGCCAAACGACCAGCAGCAACGCTCCGATCGCTGGCCCGATCAGCATGAAACCGAATCGCATCGCGTTGTTGATTGACGGTGTAATCGACAGAGCGAATAACACGCATTGGGTCAGCAGCGACACGACCAGCGGCCACAATCGAGGCTGCGTCACAGAAATAACAGATTTGGCATATTCCGTCTCGCTCACGATTCACTCACTGATGGTTTGTTGAGTCGACATTGTCGCCCACAGCGTTCGCTGCAGCAGCGTACAGATTCTACGTGGCAGCCCACTTTCGACGCCAGAGAAACAAGCGATGGCAGACCGGGCCGGTCTGCGATTGCAGACTCTTTTGCTTCTGAATAATTATACAGCTTCTCAACAATCAGCCGCCGGGCGCTGATCTTTCGCGTTCAAGGTTGCCTGCCTCTACTGATTGATCAGCGACATCAGTTCAGCGCGGCTGGCGGGGTCTTTGCGGAAGCTGCCTCGCATGGAGCTCGTCACTGTTGCGCTTCCCGACTTTCGGATGCCGCGGATAGACATGCAGGAATGCTCCACCTTGACAATCACAGCGACTGCGCTGCACTGCAGACGATCTTCGATCAGGTCCGCCACTGTCTGCGTCATCCGTTCCTGCACTTGCGGGCGGCGAGACACTTCTTCGACGACGCGAGCTAGCTTGCTGAGTCCGGTGACTCGGCCATTGGGAATGTACGCCACATGAGCGACACCTCGGAAAGGCAGCAGATGATGCTCGCACATGCTGGTGAATTCGATGTCGCGGACCAGCACGATTTCGTCATAGCTTTCTTCGAACGTGACGTTCAGGTGACGACCGGCATCGAGATGCAGTCCGCCGAACATCTCCGCGTACATTTTCGCAACACGTCGAGGCGTATCTAACAGTCCGTCGCGGTCAGGGTCTTCACCGACCGCTTTCAGGATCGTGCGAACGGCGTCCTGGATGGCATCGAGATCGACTGGTTTCTCGTCGATCACTGGCACTTTTGCTGGAGCGTCAGGCTTGATGTGGATACATCGGTAGTCGACTTCTGATACACCGGAGATCGTTTCAGGAAAGGCGACAGACATAAGACTTCTTTCTACGAGAGCGTTTCGAATACATCAGCCGACGGACGCTACTGGCCTCGGTTTAATTAAAAAAAAACCGTGGGCGCCCGCCCAATGGCACTCGGTTTAGGAAATATTTTTGTGGATGGTGGTTTTG
>CALFOL010000725.1 GCA_937919915.1 uncultured Planctomycetaceae bacterium | reverse complement strand
CGAATTCCAGAATCTGGTGGCCCATCCTGTGGCAGCCAATGTCGGCAGCGCTTTGGCGATGGCGTTTCATCCGGACTACCCTGCTGTTCCTGTGTGCTGGATTATGTACACGCTGGTGCCGAAAGATGGCAAAGTCCATCTGGAAGACGGCACCCGAGTCTCACGGTTTCAGGTGACGTTTGACGACAAAGGCATTCCACACTGCGACGCGTCCAGTGAACGTGTTTTGCTGTCCTGGCTGCAGGGCGGGCATAATGGTGGCACGTTGTGTTTCGGCCCGGATGGCTATCTGTATATTTCGGCCGGTGATGGAGAAGTTCCGACGCCGCCAGATCCGCGTCGCAATGGACAGGACGTGAGAAACATCATGTCCACTGTACTGCGAATCGACGTGAATCCGACCGATGACGGGCCGCTGTACCGAATTCCTGAAGACAATCCGTTTTCCAAACAGACGCTGGAGAAAATTGATCCGGCGACGATCGTTGAGTTACCCAACCAGTTTCGACTGGATGAAGTCCTGCCGGAAATCTATGCGTACGGATTTCGCAATCCATGGCGCATGAACTTCGGCCCGGACGGGCAATTGTGGGTTGGCGATGTCGGTTGGGAGCTGTACGAGATGGTTTACAACGTGAAGCCCGGTGCGAACTATGGCTGGAGCGTCATCGAAGGGCCTCACACCGTTCTGCCAAATGCTAAGCGAGGTCCGACGCCGATCGTGCCAGCAGCGATCGCGTATTCCCATTCCGAAGGCGCGTCCGTAACGGGTGGGTTTGTGTATCAGGGAAACAGGTTTCCAGAACTTCGCGGCCAGTATATCTTTGGCGATTTCGAAACTCGCCGTATCTGGGCTTCCAAAATTACTCCACAAGCGGATGGCTCGGCAGATACGTTGACCGAACTCAACGACCTGGTGTCGCCCGCTGTTCGAGTTGTCTCTTTTGGCGAAGACACCGCCGGCGAATTGCTGCTGCTGCACTACGATGAAGGGACCATCTACGGCCTCGACCGCAACGACGACACGGATCAAACCGCGAATTTCCCCACCACGCTCAGCAGCACCGGTCTGTACAGCGATACCAAAAACCATCAGGCCGCTGCTGGTGTGTTGCCATTCGATATTAACGAACCGATGTGGAACGACGGTGCCACCGCAACGCGGTTTCTGGCGGTGAACGGAAACAAAGCGATGCACGCTTTGGCAAGTCCCAGGCGTATGCAGAACAGCAGTTTGCGAGAAGTGATTCAGTTTCCGGTTGATTCCGTGGTTGCTCGGACAGTCACGTTGAATGACGACACCAACAAACCCGTGCGGCTGGAAACTCAGGTGCTGCATTTCAACGGAATGACCTGGAATCCCTACAGCTATGTCTGGAACGCGGAACAAACCGACGCCACGTTGGCGCCCGCCGCAGGTCAGAAGATTGACCTCAGCAAGTACGGTGCGTTCGCGGAACGCAATACATGGAAAGTGCATTCGCGTTCGGAATGCATGCGTTGCCATAATTCCTGGGTTGGAGGCACGCTGGCCTTCACGCTGCCACAGCTGAATCTGACTCCAGGTGCCGACAGCCACATCGCGGCAGCTCAATCAACGTCTGCGCCGCAGAATCAGGTGGCGTGGTATCGTGAGATCGGGCTGTTGACCGGAGCAGCTTCGCCGGACAGCGCTGCGATGGTCAGGTCGACTAATACGAGTAGCGACATAAACACTCGCGCTCGATCGTACCTTGCAGCGAATTGTGCTCACTGCCATCAAAACGGTGCGGGAGGCACAGCGACGATCGATTTGCGCTTCGAATCCACGAACGAAGAATGCAAAACCATCGGCGCCGCTCCGGCGCAGGGGACGTTTCAAATTGCGGATGCCGAAATCGTTGCCGCGGGGGCTCCGTGGAAATCTGTACTGCTATACCGTACGGCGTGTTCCGGTCGCGGACGGATGCCGCATATTGGTTCAGACATTGTAGACGTAGCGGCAGTGCAGTTGCTGCGTGAATGGATCACATCGCTGGCTGATGTCCCCAATCCACCAACCCCTGCACTGGTGTCTACTGCTGCGGCGATCGAATTGGCTGCCGCGATGGATCGAGGTGAAGTCGCTGACGTCGATTCAGTATTGCAGCAGGCAAAGTCTGCCACGCCGGAAATCAGTAATCTGCTGGCCCGCTTTCAGTCGTACGAATTCCGACAACAGCTGAATCGTGATCTGGATCCAGCGATACTGCTGGCGTTGCCGGGCGATGCAGTCACCGGAGAAAAGCTGTTCGCCGACAAACGCATTCAGTGCATAAACTGTCATCGTGTTGGTCAACTGGGTGGTCAGATTGGCCCGCCGCTGGATGATGTCGGCAAGAGATTGAAAAGGCTGGAAATTCTTGACTCCATTCTGCATCCATCAAAGAAAATCGATGCAAAGTACGCATCCTGGACAGCGTTGACCGCGGACGGAAAGATCGCTTCGGGATTGATGGTCGACCGGACAGACCAATCGATCGTGCTGCGGACGCCTAAGAATGAAAACATCACCATCCGAACGGAAGACGTGGAAGAGCTGTTTCAGCAGTCAACGTCACTCATGCCGGATCGGTTGTTGAACGATCTGGCCGATCAGCAGATCGCGGATTTGCTGCAGTACCTGTCCACGTTGGGGCCGTAGCAATGCGATTCAGCCAAATGTGACGACAGGATGTCGTTACATGCCGGAGTTCCTATCGTCCCTGCGGGACTTGACGTGGGGTGATATTGAAGCCACAGGCTCACGCCTGTGGCTACAACACGCCGTCCCTTTGGGACCTAATCGCAAACGATCTATAATCAAAGGAAACCACGTGTGACCGCCACAGAACCGCTCACGGTTACGCCCCAGGAACCACTGTCCACAGCGACAACGGAGCGTTTCCGAGCGGAAGCTCGCGTCGGCTGCGGGCCGTCCCGCATTAGTCGAAGAGGTGGCTGACGGATTCGTTGCGGTGGACGCGGCGGATGGCTTCGCCGAGTAGTGGGGCGACGCTGACTGTGGTTAGGTTTCGCAGTAGTGGGTTGGATGCGTCGGGGCAGGTATTGGTGACGATGATGCCGTCGACCTGAGCTTCGTTCAGGCGTTCGACTGCCGGACCGCAGAAGACGCCGTGCGTAGCGGAAACGAAAACTCGACGGGCACCGTGTTCTCTGGCAACGCGAACAGCGCCAGTGATGGATCCGGCGGTCGTGATCATGTCGTCGAAGATCAGCGCGGTCTTGCCTTCGATGGGACCGCCGATCAGGTTGGCCTGGCGAGTCTCCAACGCGTTCGCGCGGCGTTTGTCGACGATGGCCAGTGATCCGCCGAGATTTTCCTGGTGTTGCAAACTGCGTTTGATGCTGCCTTCGTCGGGGCTGACGATGACGATTTCGTCCTGAGGAATATTCAGAGACTTAAAATGCTTGTCCAGAATTGGGGCGGCATACAAATGATCGACCGGCACATCAAAGAAACCCTGAATCTGCGCGGCATGCAGATCCATGGTCAGCACACGATGAGCACCCGCCTGAACGATCAGATTGGCGACCAGCTTGGACGTGATTGGAACGCGTCCGGAATCTTTGCGGTCCTGGCGAGCGTAGCCGAAGTAGGGAATGACGGCGGTGATACGAGCTGCACTGGCGCGACGGCAGGCGTCGATCAGAATCAACAGCTCCATCAAATTATCGTTCACCGGTGGCGATGTGGCCTGACAGATGAAGACATCGCAGCCGCGAATGTTCTGGTTTAGTTTGACGCTGATTTCGCCGTCTGGAAAATTTGACGCATCAACGTGCCCCAAACCAATCCCAAGATAGTCTGCAATTTCTGAAGCCAGTGCGGGGTTGGCTCGTCCGCTGAGAATCGTCAGACGCTCGTACATGCTGGACGCTGATCCCGTTGAGGCTGGTCGAATTCGTTGGTGAGAACAAAGAAGTCGTCAAATGACAGAGAACCCCGAATCAGGGCGGCTTCCTTTATCCTTCGACGCACGAATGCTGACGAAGAACTGCAGCATAGTCAATCAGCGCAATGAGCGTTGACTGGAGAATTCAGGACTTTACGACGAATGGGTGGTTTGCGGTGGTGCAGAGATCAATCGGTGTCGCTGTGATTTTTTGTTGAAACAGAACAGCGACGTCGCAATTGTCTGTCTTTCCTCGGGATCGGAAGTCCCCCGCGTATTCCAGAACAGTCACATTAGGGCCGTCTGCATCATTTTTTTTGCCGACATTGAAGCCGATGTCGTGTGACAGCAGGCTTTGGGGAGCGAATGCAATTTCCTGCGGGTGAGCTTCGTCGGCGACCGCCGGAAAGTTCACGTTCCAGAACTGCCCCGCGGGCAACCGGTGATGGTGACTAATGAGCTGCTCCACGATGCGTGTCACGTGCAGCGATAGTGTTTCCCAGATGACGGGGAATTCAGGCCGCATATAGCGAGAAATTGCCAGTGACGGTACACCCAGGATCGCAGCTTCGCGAGCGGCGGCGGCTGTTCCGGAATAGAACAGGTCGACTCCCAGATTGGCTCCGGTGTTGATGCCGGCAACGACGAAGTCCGGCATCTCAGCTCCGGGCGCTCGCAGTCCGACTCGCACGCAGTCCGCGGGCGACGAATCCAGAATATCAATGGGGCCAAACGGGGCGACATCGCGACGTTCTATGCGCAGCGGCGCATGAGTATTCACGGCATGACCTTTGGCGCTGTGGCAAACTGCTGGCGCGACAACTCGCACATCGCCGAGCGGCTTGAGCGCGTTGTACAGGGCAGCCAGGCCAGGACCGTCATAGCCGTCGTCGTTGGTAATCAAGAACTTCATTGTCGCTTGTTCCGTCCAGAATATCAGAATCGTGAGTGCCATTGTATGTTAGTAGACTCGAGGAATCGATTGAGCAGACCGGTCGCTGGAAATTGCAGGAAACAATAAAGAACGTGTGACGTTCAACTTTGTCTGTGATGGTCAGGTGTTTTGCACAGGACGAAACCGAGGAAACGGAGTTGACGTTGGTGAGTTTCTTCGTTTTCTGCGGGCACAATTGTCCGGCTTACCTGTGAGTTTTCTCGGCCCCGGCGAAGCATCCACTGTTCATTCTGCTTTACTGAGAGTCGCGATGGCCGTACTATTGGCAGATGCTTCTTACGGAAGTCACGTTCTTCTGGACTCAAAGTTCCCTTCGGAAACATCATCATGTACCGCACTTGTTCACTTGTCGCCGTTCTGCTGATCACCAGCGGGTTTTCTATTGCTGAGGAGTCTGCTCGGGCGGTCATCGATGGTTCCGGTCCTGGCTGGGTGGCACTGGGGCAGGATAACTTTGCAAAGGTCAATAGTGCCGACGACACATGGACGTTCAAGGACGGCGTGATCCACTGCACAGGAAATCCGGTCAGTGTGATGCGAACAAAACAGCAGTACACCAATCTGGAAATCGTTTGTGAGTGGCGGCATCTGAAGGACGCGGGAAATTCCGGCGTGTTTGTCTGGACAATTCCCGAATCACTGGAAGCACTCAAAGGCCCCGGGTTACCTCACGGAATCGAAGTGCAGGTTCTGGATCTGGGATACAAAACGGCCTACGAGGATGGTGGCAAGCGCAAAGCGGATTGGTTCACGTGCCATGGCGACGTATTTCCCGTGGGTGCCTCAGACATGAAACCGTTTGCTCCCATGGCGCCGAACGGCAAACGCAGCTTCCCGTCAAAAGAGCTTAGCCGCGGCGTCAATCAGTGGAACCACTATTACATTCGCGCGATCAATGGCGAAGTTCGTCTGTGGGTTAACGGCGAAGAAGTGTCCGGAGGAACAAATTGTTCACCAGCAACAGGATATTTGTGCCTTGAATCCGAAGGCTCGCCCGTGGAATTTCGGGGACTGAAGATTCGCGAGCTGCCTTAACAGACCGTGGGCTATGGTCTGTGATGCGGATACAATAAACTCCAATCACACTCCACAGGAAAAATCGGATTGGGACGGACCGCACGATACGTCTGCCGTTATTCCATTCTTTCCCACTTCTAAAACGACATAGTCAGTCAATAGTTCAAGCAAGGGTTCAATACGTATGAGTGCTTCTGATCCACTCGCCGGTGCCGCTCAGGAATGGTACAAGAAAGGTACCGACGCCATGAGTCGTCAGAATTGGGACTTCGCGGTGGAGTGCTTCAGCAACGCAGTGAAGATGAAGCCTGATGTGGTGCTGTTCCGTCAGACGAGGCACGGCTGCTGTCGAAAGTTATTCGGCGACAACGGCACGGGAGCCCGGATGGCTGGTGTCAAGCTGATGGGCACTCGTGGAAAGTGCAAAAAGGCTCGCATGAGCAAAGACTGGAAGTCGCTCGATACAGCCGCTGAAGAAGGCATGCTGGTCAATCCGTGGGACGGTCAACTGTTTGCCGACATTGCGATGGCGTCTGTGGAACTGGATCGTGGCGAAATTGCATCGTACGCCTACGAACGGGCGTGTGAGATCGACAAAGAGAACATCCCATGGCTGTTGGCCTGGGGCTACGTGCTAAGAGAACGTGGAGATTATGCCAGAGCTCGACGGTGCTTTGAGAGGGTCTACAAAATCGATAAGGTGCACGCCGAAGCACGCACGATGATGGGGAAAATCGATGCGGAATCCACGATTGATCGGAGTGGTCTTGGCAAAGCGGATTCGACTCGCGACGTGCGGTCTGAAGACAGTAAGAAAGCGGAAGTCGACGCGTACGAAGCCGACCGAATTGCTCGCAAGGGAGGCCCAAAGGAATCGGCCGCTCCGGGAGAATCCGTCGAAGCCGACCTCAAAGCGTCAATTCGCAAGACTCCTGAGGCCCTTGGTAGCTACCAAAAGCTGGCTGACCTGTTTCGTGAAAGTCGCAGGTTTCAGGAAGCGATCGACGTTCTCGGCAAGGCGCTGGAATTGCAGCCTGGCAGCGTCGGCCTGATCGAAATGAAAGAGGACATTGAACTGGAATTGATGCGAGAGCAGTTTGCTGAAACAACCGAACGATCGCGCAAGTTTCCAGATCGAGAGCCGCTAAAAGTTAAATGCGCGAAGTTGAAAGCGGAAATGGCAGCTCGTGAGATCACAATTTTTGCGATTCGTGTCGAGAACAATCCCAACAACATGAAGATGAAGGTCGAGCTGGCCGAACGCTATCGCAAGGGAAAACAATTCTCACTGGCGATCCCCTTGTTTCAACAATCGGTGGCCGACAGTCGACTCAAGGAAGACGCACTTGTCGGTCTTGGCGAGTGCTTTATGCGATCAGGAAAAGTGGACCTTGGGCGCCGGCAGTTCGAAAAGGCATTGGAGACGCTGAGCCACGATACCAAGCCCGATTCGTTCAAGAATGCTCATTACTTTTTGGGTCGCCTGTACGAAAAGGCGGAGAAGATCGATAAGGCTGAGCATCATTACAACGAGATACTGAGTCAGGACTACGAATTCCGCGATGTTCTGAAGCGACTCGAAGAGCTTCAGGGAGCAGACGAATTCGAAGACTTCGATGACGAATAGTATTTAATCAGGGTCGTGGTCGTCATGCAGCGGCCCGAATCAGTGACGACTCATCGTACGTCCAAATCGACAGGACGGTCATTCAGCGGGCGCGATGCAGACATCGTGATCTAAACCGTTTTCGAAAAACCGTCAGAATTCGCCGGAGCCCTGCCCGGCGTTGTCGTTACAGGATACGACTGCTGCCGCTGCGGCGGGAAAATCCCCAAAGCGAACTACTGCGCCCAGTGTATGCGCAGAAGTAAGAAGCAAGCCATTCGCGGCCCAGTCTCTGTCGAGGCGCTAGCCGTAGAAAAACCTGCCTCAACGACAACAAGTCCCTTCAATCAGCGTGCCTGAATATCTCAATCAAAGCAGGAAGATCTCA
>CALFOL010000724.1 GCA_937919915.1 uncultured Planctomycetaceae bacterium | reverse complement strand
CTCAATGGTCGCTGAATGGCGCGGCAGGAATGACGTGACTACTGTTCCGGCAAGTGTGTCGGTCTTGATCGTTTCCATTGAACATGCCCGGAACCGCACCCGATACCTGCCTTACGGATCACGAAGATCACCTGGTGATTCGTTAAAAAAAATGTAACAGCACAGCGCCGACGGATTGGGAGCGGGGCAGTAATGCCCCGCAAAACTCGCTGAAGAATTCGCAAATTCGATCCTTAAACCGTAAGTGCTCATAGATGTCCATTGAAGAACTCCTGCAACAAATGGAGGACTATCGAAGTCGCAGAGAGCAGCGAGACCACCGACCCGAATGGTTGCGACGATTTGTCGCAGAAGCGGCAAATCTGTTTGAACCACTCTCAAACGTCGGCCGGGTTGGCTACGACTGCCAGGCAGACGAACGCGGCTGGATCGTCTGCATGTATCTGGGAACGACGGAGATTATCGGCGGCCCGAAAGACGGGCAAATAGAACACGCGGGGTTTGTAATTGATATCAAACATCTGATGGGCATGTTTCAACAGGTTCATCGCTTCGAATGGTACTCACTGAGCAACGACAATGATGATCGCTTCAACGAAGCCACGCGGTCACTGCTGACACTTCACGGTGAAATCCTGGACGCCGGGTTCGTGCAACTGGAACTGTTGGCCTGTCCGCCAAAATACGTCGCTCCCGCCATTCGCAAAGACCTTACTCGAGACAACACATTGTCAGCGGAATCCGAATAGCTGACAGTTATGAATCAACGAAAACAGGGCGAGCTGCGGCACGCTGACCAGGTTCCTGTACCAGGTCAGCGTGCCGTTCTCAATTCAGCCTGCCTGGTTCTTTGCCGTCAGGTGATGAGTTCGTCTCATAAATTCGCCAAACGGAATTCTGCCACACTGGTTTGGCGGTGAACGGCCCCAGGCGTTTTGTTAGAACATGAGTCACTCCCGTCTTTTCGCGCAGAGTCGCTAAGTCGGAATCCTGGTAGACCTGATCCGCATACGCCGCAGCGGACCAATGATGGACCCTCCAAAGGCGTCTGTTCCATTCAAGAATGCCAGCGGCATCCTGTGGGCAGTCCTTAAAACAAACGTACTCGGCGCGTTCGGCAAACAGCTTTAGCCCAAAGCTCTCCCGAGGTCCGTAGATCAGGCTGTCGGGTGGCGTGTTATGCTTCAACCAGACACATGCTTCCATCCATGCGGCGTATGTCCCGGAGGTGTACGCACTGGGCGCTTGTGGCTGTTGCTGATGAGCGGCAGTCAGCGTTGCAATGACCAGGACGCACACTGCCATTCGGTGTATTCTCTCCGCGATGTGTTTCGCCAGCAATTTTGCCGCAAGCAGCGCGGTTGTCACTGGCAGTAGCGCATCGAAAAATCGAAACGGATAGAACTTCAACAGAAACGCTCGCAATTGCCAGTTCGGCATATCAACCGCTTTGCCGTCGTGCCATCCGATCATCACCCCTGCAGCAGCGGTGATCGCCGCGGCCGCGAGCAGACCAATCAGCGGCCACCAGGCGGAACGCCCCACTGTCGGTGTTCGCAGATTTCGAAACGCCAGCCAGACAAGTCCTCCTACACAGATGCCAGACAGGATGGCGGAATGAATCCACGCCTGTACGGGAAAGCTGCTGGGATCAAGGTGATGAGCTAATCGCCAGAACACCTGAATGTAGTCCGCCTGGCTGAGTTCCTCCCTGGAAAGATCCGAAGCCATTACCACCCGCAGCGCGGGAATGAGTCCGGGAACTGCAAAACATATCGACACCACGACAAAGGTGATTCCGTTCATGATCAGGTTGCGCAACCGATCCGTGAGCGTCATTGTGAAGTCGGAGTCCTGCGCGCCGGAAGCGGCTCCCGGGAATGCCAGAATCAGCTCCGTGGCTGCGATTCCGATGCAGAACCACAGGCCAACGACCGGGTGCCATGACACAGCCAGTCCAGCCATAATCCCTGCGACTGCATAAGTGCGTTTCTTCTGACTACACCATGCCTTCAGCCAGAATGCGACTGCGGTCAATGCGCAGCCGTAGGCCGGGACTTTGCTTTCGAATCCTCCGATCACCCACTCGCCGGAAAAGTTGCCTGTCATTCCGATCAGGCAGAATCCGCACGCGGCCATTACGATCTGATACTTGGGCAGCTGAAGTTGCTGCCCAAGCATCTTCCAGCCCCATGCCAGCAACATCAGGCTCAGGATGCGGCCGATCAGAATCGTCGCAGTGGATGAAAGGATCTTTGTGGCCGGTCCCACAACAGCAAAGAACACCGCGTGCGCATCCGCAGACTGCAGAAAGAAGTCGTTGCGGCACCATTCGGAGTCAGCAAAGGATCGGGCCTTCGACAGATAGTGGGGCTCATTGACGCCAGGGATCGGAACACTCAACAACGACACACCAACAAACACACCGCTGACCATCAGCCACGTCTGCAAGGCCTCGTGACGCGCAACAGTTGGTGCGACGATATCGCCGGAAGATGTTGCGGTGTCAATGACGATACGTTTTCCTGTCGAGGCTGCGCCGTGTCGGATCAATGAAAATCCCACGGATGGCGTGGCCGCCCCACGGATTGACCAATGAATTCATCCGTGGATTCGCCACGCCATTCGTGGGAAACCGGAACGACCGGATCTCTGGTCGCTCACCACTGAAAATCAGCACCACGATAAAAACGAAGTGGATCGTCAGTGGTACTCGTCAGCTGAGGCTACTTCCTGGATTTGGCAGCTGACTTCTTCTTTTCCACCTTCGGAGCGTCGTCTGCTTTTTTTGACTTCTTCGAGTCAGCTTCAGACGATTTTCCACCTCCAAAGGCCTGTTCCCAGTTTGCCCAGAATTTTGGCGTGGTGCCAGTACGAACAATAGGACCGCTCATGTGTTTTTTTCTGTGAGATCACGGAAGAGGAGATTGGTGACGCCAACAGTGTCACCGAAGCGCGGGATTGTTTTCGGATGGCTGTTCCAGGTCAAGTACAGTCACGACAATCCGCGAACTTAGCCGCAGAATTCCGATATCGCGCTCCGCCAGCGGTTCTCCGGTCAGGTTGCAATTTGCGGTCTTTCCCGATAGTTTCAGCCGTCTTTGCACTCAAAGACACTCCAATCCTGCCTGGGAACTCCGCATGCTCCGCTCAGTCCTTCGAACGACATGTTTTGCAATCGTTCTGATTCACACTGCGACGTCCGTTTTCGCTGCTGACAGTCGTCCGAACATCATTTTCATCTTCACCGATGATCATGCAGCGCATGCGATGAGTGCTTACGGTTCAAGGATCAATTCGACACCGAACCTCGACCGCATCGCAAACGGCGGAATGCTGTTTACCAACTGCTTCTGCACAAACTCCATCTGCGGGCCAAGTCGCGCAGTGATTCAGACCGGCAAGCACAGCCATCTGAATGGTTTTCGAGACAACGGAGACAGGTTCGATGGTTCACAGCAGACATTTCCCAAGCTGTTGCAAAAAGCCGGATACCAAACAGCCGTCGTCGGCAAATGGCATCTGGGGACAGCTCCAGAGGGATATGACTATTCAGAAGTCCTGAAAGGCCAGGGACCGTACTACAACCCGCCGATGTTGGTGAATGGAAATCCCAAACCGGTTAAACACACGGGATATACGACAGACATCATCACCGACCTTGCCTTGAAGTGGCTTCAGGGGAAACGTGACCCAAACAAACCGTTCCTGTTCATGTTTCAGCACAAGGCTCCACATCGCAACTGGCAGCCGGGGCCGAAATATTTGAACATGTACGACGATGTTGAGATCCCGGAACCTGACAACCTGTTCGACGATTGGTCAGGTCGCGGCACAGCTGCTCAGACGCAGGACATGAGCATTCGTAAAACGATGAACGCCAGCGACCTGAAGCTGTCGCCTCCTGGTGGTCTGACTCCGGAACAACTTGCTGTCTGGAACAAGGCGTACGAGCCAAAGAACAAGGCGTTTCGAGAAGCGAAGCTGGAAGGTGATGATCTGATTCGCTGGAAGTATCAACGCTATATGAAAGACTATCTGCGTTGTGTGGCTTCCGTTGATGACAACGTTGGTCGTGTGCTGGACTATCTGCAGGATGCCGGGCTGTCGGAAAACACAGTGGTCATTTATTCATCAGACCAGGGTTTTTATCTTGGTGATCACGGCTGGTTCGACAAACGCTTTATGTACGAAGAGTCCTACCGAATGCCGCTGATGGCTAGCTGGCCCGGCAGGATTAAGCCGGGCAGCGTGAACCACAATCTGGTATCAAACCTGGATTTTGCGGAGACCTTCCTGGAGATCGCCGGCGCAGAAATCCCGGGTGACATGCAGGGCAAAAGTCTGCTGAGCCTGATGCAGGCCGGACCCGTAGCGAATCCCGCTGCTCCGCCAGCCATGACGATTTCTTACAGCGACAAACTGCTGGATTGTACGCAGCCTGAGTTTCGTGATTCGCTGTATTACCACTACTACGAATTCGAAGCGGACCGCCGCACGGCTCATATGGTGCGTCGACATTGCGGAGTCCGCAACGATCGCTACAAGTTAATTCACTTCTACAACCTGGGCGAATGGGAATTTTACGACCTGGAAAAAGACAAACGCGAGATGCGGAGCTTCTACGACGATCCGCAATACAAAGAAATCATCGCTCAGATGAAAATACGGCTCGCCGAACTGCAGAAGGAATATCAGGTCCCCGACGACACGGGCTCGGTGCCGGCCGACCCGCCATCGAACCATGTTGAACCGGTAAAGAGGCGTCCTCAGCCAAAGAAGGCTGCGTAGCAATCGTGCGTTACCGCGCTCGGCGCAGGGCTCTGACCTCGTCGAAACCGCTGACCGAAGGTCTCCCTGAAACACCGCAACAGAGAACGCTCAGTTGCGGGAGCCCAGCGGTCAACCCCATGCGGGGTCGGGAGACCCTCGCGCAGCGGGACACGCTTTCGTTTAGCTTCAATCCTGTTCTTACAGCGTATTACGCTGAGTTGTGGCCGCGGGGCACGCGTTTCGATCGAAGAAA
>CALFOL010000723.1 GCA_937919915.1 uncultured Planctomycetaceae bacterium | reverse complement strand
TTGCGAGGTCATCACGGTATGGGGAGTTTTTGGGGGTGGTCTAAAGCCAAAAACGGGACGTTTTGGCTAATCGAGGCCAGGCAGGTTTTGCGGAGTGTGGCGGTTTGCCGACATTGAAGCTGACGCTCGGGAGGCGAGAAAACTGCGGTGAAGCGGGCACGTAAGTGCTCGTGTTTCCCGTGGGTGTCCACATCGAGTACTTACGTCCTCGGCTCGCCTGCGTTACGCCAGTGGATCAGCGGTGGCATGCGGTTGGAATCGGCATAACAGCACACCGCCGAAGTACAGGATGATCAGCGGAAACATCATCAGCAACATGCTGGAGGGGTCTGATGGCGTCAGCAGCATCGATGCGATCGAAATGATGAGTACTGCCATACGCCAGTTTTCCAGGTAACTCTTGACGGTCATGATCCCAATGCGTTCCAGGAACAGCATGATCATCGGCAACTGGAAACTGATACCGAACATCACGGGCAGCATCAAAGCAAAGCTGATGTATTCTGACAGTCGCGGCTGGATGGCGATCCCCAGCCACTTGTTGAAGCTGATCAGAAAGTCCAGCACAATCGGGAACACGAAGTAGAAGCAGAACACGGCACCCGACAAAAACAGTCCCAGGCTCATGGGCAGGTAGATGTAGATATACTTCCGCTCATGCTGGTACAGCCCCGCCGCGACGAACAACCAAATTTGATAAAAGATCCATGGCGAAGCCAGCACAAAACCGGTGACAATACTGATCTTGATGTAAGTCATGAAGGCTTCTTCGACTTTCAGCGCGATCGGTTGTTCAGAGCGTTTGACCAGTTCTTTCAGCATTGCGATCTCATCTGACTTCAGGATCAGACTGACCATTTTGGGTTTAGCATCAGGTGCAGTTGCCTCACCGGCTTCAGCTGGTTCCGGCGTCTCTGTTTGAATCGTTCCTGGTGCGATGGATTCGAGCATATCCTGCAGGCTCTGGACGGAAACCTGTACTTCCAGTTCGTTTTCCGCAATGGTCTCAACCTGAACCTCTGGTTTCGGGGCGTCGATTTCTTCACCGGAAAACAGCTGCTTTAGAAACTTGCCGAAGTTCATGTTGCCCAGGTCGTCAGTGGCTTCCGGCTGATTGTGTTTGTGCAGTGCTTCGTTAATGGGGCCTCGCAGAATGCCGATGACTTTGTCACCGTAGAACAGCGCAATCAAAACACCGATCACCAAACCAATCAGACCTCGCCAAACGTGCACACGCAACACCTCAAGGTGTTCGCCGAACGTCATGGTTGAGTCATCAAAGAGATCGCGGGTGCGGGGCATAGATCTTTTCGGTCGGTCGATGTGTTCTGGTGATGGACTCTTCTCTCGGTCGAAAGAAGACGGCTTGGGTGAGAGGACTGAATTTTCCTGTTGTTTATGGTCATTCCCGGCGTCGCTGGCGTTGTTGACCTGCGACGAAGGGAATGTTGCTGATGGTCAGGATCGAGTGAGCTTTCGGAAACGTTCAAGCAGATCGGCCGTGATTGGCCCGGGTTTTCCACTGCCGATGATACGACCATCAAGGCTAACGACGGCAATCACTTCGGCCGCTGTTCCGGTCAGAAAGCATTCGTCAGCAACGAAGATGTCGTGTCGAACCAAGGGCGTTTGCCTCACTTCGATTCCGGCTTCTGTCGCTAGTTTCATAACAGCGCCGCGGGTCAGGCCTTCCAGAATGCCGGCTTCCGGCGGTGGAGTCTTCAGAACTCCATCTTTGATGATGAAAATGTTGTCGCCCGTGCATTCGGCGACTTCACCTTTGTGGTTCAACATCAGTGCTTCGACCGTTCCGGCATCGGTGCCTTCGATCTTGGCCAGGACGTTGTTCAGGTAATTCAGCGACTTGATTCGCGGACTGAGGGCGCCAGAGTGATTGCGGATCGTGCTGGCGGTGATCAGCCTCATTCCGTTGTCGTACAGTTCCTGTGGATACAGGGAGATCTTGTCGGCGATGATGATGACCTGCGGATTACTCGTGCGAGCGGGATCGATTCCCAGCGTGCCGGCACCGCGCGTCACAACCAATCGTACATAGCCGTCGGTAATGTTGTTGGCGGCGACGGTGTCACGCACCGCCTGAGTCATCTCGGCCGGCGTAATTGGGATTTCCAGACGGATCGACTTGGCGCTTTCGTAGAGACGAATGATATGTTCGTCCTCCAGAAAAACCTTGCCGCCGTAGACGCGGATGCCTTCAAAGACGCCATCGCCGTACAACAGGCCATGGTCAAAAACGCTGACGACAGCCTGTTCCTGGGGGACCAGTTTTCCAGCCAGATAAATTTGCAGAGACATCGCTAACTCACAATCGAACGCAAAAACATGGCTTGATGCAGAGGGAGCGTCAGTACGCTTTCCCTGGCTCGTATCACCCATGGGAGTTCAAACGGAATTCGGCAGGTGTGGGGTTGATTCTTAACAACGCTTGAATCTGCCGAAATGTTCGCTGCTTTTATACCAATGCGCTGCAGCGGAATCACTGAGTCGCGGGGGCAATTTCGTACAGCAGGCCAACTTCCACTGTGAAACCGGGACAACAGCCCCGGAAACGCTGTTCGTGGCGACGACTCACTACAGCGGGACGACGTTTCGGGGGCCGTCGGGATCCCAATGATATTGATAGCCGGCCCCCAGTTGCATCCGGGTGAGTTGGACGATTTGGTGCGTGTGGCCCACAAAGTGAGGGATGGAATGCATGATGGCTCCCAGGGCAGTGATTTCGAAATCCTGAATTCTACGTTGCTGCAGCAAATCTCCGGCACTGAGACCCTGCAGGACGTTGTTCGCTTTCGTGACGACCTGGCACAATTCCTGAATCAGTCGTTCGGGAGAAGTTTGCATTTCGGCGTCGAATTCAGCCTGACGATCCCGGCTGTTTTCGTTGTTCGGAATGCCATCGACAATCCACTGATTCAGATTGCCAGCAAGGTGTCGAAGCAGCACACCAATCGAATTCTGATCGGTGCCCGGTTTCCACCACACCTGGTCGGCTGTGAGCTGGTTC
>CALFOL010000722.1 GCA_937919915.1 uncultured Planctomycetaceae bacterium | reverse complement strand
TCTCCAAAAAACACCCCGTTTTCAACACTTTCACATGCCGACGGGAATTGCTGTGCGCCGCTTGCGTGTCTCTGAGTCGAAGAGAATTCCTCGCTGAACTGAAATGGCGTCGCAAGCGGAATGCCGGGCTGAATTCGTCCTGTCATTGTCATGTCTCGAATCCTGGTCAGTTACAACCAAACTGGCCGGCATCGTGGCCTTTGCTCACCCCGCTGCTGCCCACTGAGACTCTAGAACACGATTCAACGTGACGACTGCATGAATCAGCGTGGAACGCTTTTCCGGCTCGGCACATTGCCGCGTGTTGCGAATGCTCCACGGACACATCCGGGTAGACTCCCGCCAGCGTTGTGACTGCAAGCACCATTTGCGCCGGGAAGCCGCATGTCGAAAGTAACGATTCGAGCGTTGAGAACAGTGATGCAAACGGCGTCTGGGGAATTACACTCAGGCAGCCGAACTCTGTTTGGGAAGCGTCAAATCACTCACAACTTTGACACCTCGCGAGGGTAATCCCGCCAGGGGAATACGGTCCAACAGGGCCGCAAACAGGTATGCCGCTTCGCCGAAAAGTGAGACCTTCTTCAACATCTCACACATTGCGTTGTTGTCACACGACGAAGCAGGTCATTATCCTGACGCCGATGCAAACATCCCGACATAACCAGATTCAGGGCACATCAATCAACGACAGTTTCCTCAGGAAGCTGCGGCGGATGGGAGTTATTGAAGGCATATCAACGCTGCTGTTGTTCGGTGTCGCCATGCCGTTGAAGTATCTGGCCAACATGCCGCTTGCAGTGCGCATCGCGGGTTCCGTGCACGGCGGGCTGTTTGTTTGCCTGGCGGTGATGTTGTTGATGGCGATCTCCAAGGTGC
This sequence comes from uncultured Planctomycetaceae bacterium, assembly GCA_937919915.1. GTDB lineage: Bacteria > Planctomycetota > Planctomycetia > Planctomycetales > Planctomycetaceae > Fuerstiella. The sequence goes on along the minus strand of CALFOL010000722.1, from coordinate 5,902 downwards.
CGATCTCACGAAAGATGGCTGTCCTTGGATTCGTGGCAGCGATCCTGCCGTTTGGTCCGTTCATTTACGACCGGTGGCTGGTTCGGGCAACAGAGGGTCAGGAGCCATAGCTGCCGTGGCGAGACGCCGGAACTTTTCGCGTTCTGGCGAACTCAGCGACAAACGCGCGGCCACATCTATCCGTAAGGCCATTACTCCGGCTTATACCCGCGCCACGTCCAGACGAGAGTGTCAGCCAGCGTGTGTTCGAACACTTTGCCGTCACAGTGTCGAGTCGCTTTACTGAACACATAACGGTAGTCATAGCCTTTGGCTTTTAACGCGGCAGCCGTGCGTTCGTTGGCCATCACCCAGTTGTGATATGTGCTTTCCGGGTCTTTAGACCGATTGTCGTTCTCGGAAACGTGCGTAAAGATCCGTAGAGGCTTCTTCTCGCTGTTTTCAATCAGTTTCATGCTGGAGTGATATTCCCAGGCGCCAAGTGGGAACGCAGCTTCTTCCGGGGCGTCATCATCCTGTTGATCGACGAAGGTTCCGGAATACGTAATCAGACGGCGAAACAGGTCGGGACGAAACCACCCCATCGTCAGCGCTGCGGCACCGCCGGAACTGCATCCCATGGTCGCTTTTCCCCACGGGTTGTTTGTGAAAGCGATTTTGGGATAGGCGGCTTTGATCTCTGCGTTGTTCAATACGGCCGTCAAAACTTCGTCATTGACAAAGCGGGCGAACCGGTCGGACATCGTGTCATATTCGAGCCCGCGTTCGCTGTCCTTGCCATCATTGCCACCGTTCTGGACGGCGATCACGATGAATGCCGGCAGACTGCGGTTGGAGTCCTTCGATATCGTCAGGTTGTCAAGAGCATTGCGGACCAGATTCAATTGACTCGGGCCATCATGGGTCACAAGAATCGGCGCTTTGCTGCCGTCTTTGTGTGCGGCCGGTATGTAGACTGAGATCTTTCTCTCTTTGCGCACCTCTTTCTTCTGCACGTCGAGCGTGGAATCATCGCCGCGAAAGATCTTACTGTCGGCCAGCTGCATGGAGAATCCGAACAGCTTTCCCTTCGGATTGCCTTTGTCCGTCAGGTCCGGATCGATCCTGTAGTCCGGGCCGATGGTAACATTCCCGTTACCCTCCGTTCCTGGAGTCTCAGAATACCCGTCATCAGCGACGGCAGAGGCGAACAACGACAACATAATATATACTGATAAACGATATGATTTGAATGACATAGATCCGATCACTGGATGGAGAGATTTGAACGAACAATAGCCAGCTACCGTGACAGCGATTTCGTCGGCGCCTGGAGCCGTGGTGAGGTTGTCTCAAAATCGATGAGCGGCGTCAAGAAGCCCAGACTCCTCGATGCTGTTGTTTCGAGCCTGCTGCGACAGTAACATGCAACTTCGGTCGTTATCGAAGGCGAGGTTGCATGTCGTGGACACTTCCATCACGAAGATCATTTCTTGCCAGCGCGGGGGGCGGCGCAGGCATGATTGCCGCTGCCGGGCTTGCTCAGGCGGAAACCGTTCCGACGGGCACGCACTTCGAACCACGTGCCAAACGTGTCATCTGGTTGTTCATGCACGGTGGGCCGAGCCACGTTGATCTCTTCGATCCGAAGCCCGCGTTGACGAAATATGCGGGACAGCCACTGCCCGCGAGTTTTGGAAGCGTCCTGACGCGGCGTGATGTGGCAAAGAATCCGCTGCTGGCTCCACTGCGAAGGTTCCGACCACGCGGACAGTCTGGGTTAGAGATCACGGACTTTCTGCCGCACATTGCAACTCATGCTGACGATCTGTGTGTGATTCGATCACTGCACGGCGACAGCGTCAATCATCCGCAATCGGTGTATCAGATGAACACCGGACGGATTCTCATGGGGAGCCCAAGCGTTGGCAGCTGGGTGGCGTACGGACTGGGCTCTGAAAATCAGAACATGCCGGCATTCGTCGTTCTGCCTGATCCCGGTGGAGGACTGAAGGGAGGACCGTCCGCCTGGGGCAGCGGATATCTGCCTGCGGCGTACCAGGGCGTGACGATGAGATCCGGAGCGTCGCCGATTCTCGATCTGCATCCGCAACCAGGCATCACACTGAATCAACAGCAACGCAATCTGGCGTTTATTCAATCACTGAACCAACGTCATCAGCAACAACGAAACGACGAAGACCAGTTGAACGCTCGCATCAAGGCCTACGAACTCGCGTTTCGCATGCAGTCGGCTGCTCCAGAGCTTGTCGACATCAGCAGAGAGACGCCGGAAACACACCGACTGTACGGCATCGACCAGAAACAGACCCAGGACTTCGGTGAACGTTGCCTGCTGGCTCGCCGGATGATCGAACGCGGCGTCCGCATGGTGCAGGTGTATTCCGGAAACACCAACGGCTGGGACGCTCACGACAACGTAGACCAAAATCACTCAGAGTACTGCGGCAAGACAGACAAACCCATCGCCGGGTTGCTGACAGATTTGAAACAACGCGGCCTGCTGGAGGACACGCTGGTGATCTGGTGCGGCGAATTCGGGCGGATGCCCATGAGCGAAAAGGGAAAGGGCCGCGATCACAATCCCTGGGGCTACTGTGGTTGGCTGGCCGGAGCCGACGTCAGTGGAGGCCGAGCATACGGCGCTACTGATGACATCGGTCTGCGAGCAACAGAGGACAAAGTTTCGGTCAACGATTTTCACGCCACGCTGCTGCACCTGTTAGGGATCGATCATGAGCAGTTGACGTGGCTTCACAACGGGCTGGATCAGCGTTTGACCGGTCCCGACGAAGCTCATGTTGTGCAGGGGCTGCTGACTTGAAGAAGCTTTGCTTATCAATTATCTGGCGAACGACATGCATCGTCGCGCTGACTGCGAACATCAGTCCAGCGGTTGCCGAAGAAACGCATATCGTCGCCTATACGGAAACACCGCTGACGAATAACGACCGCGACCATTGGTCGTTCAAGCCGGTGGCTGCTGTTAACGTTCCGGAAGATGCGTTCCCGGAATGGCGGCGGAATTCCATCGACAACTTCATCGGACACACGCTCGCACAAAAGAACCTGACACCTCAGCCCGCGGCCCATCGCTATGCGCTGTTGCGACGACTGAAATTCGATCTACTGGGGTTACCGCCGACCCCGGAAGAGATTGCGGCGTTCGTCGAATCGGATCACGACGACGAAGCGTTCGAGAAACTGGTGGATTCTTTTCTGCAGCAGCCCGCATACGGCGAACGCTGGGCGCAGCACTGGCTGGATCTTGCCAGGTTCGCCGAAACCGATGGCTTCGAACACGACAGAATTCGTCCGGATGCCTGGAAGTATCGCGATTGGGTGATCACCGCGCTGAATGCCGACTTGCCGTATGACGACTTCCTGCGACTGCAGATCGCGGGTGACGAGATTCAGTCGGACGATGAGTCTGCGACCGTGGCGACGATGTTCTGCCTGTCCGGACCGGATATGCCCGACATCAATCTGGCGGAAGAACGGCGACATACCGTACTTAACGAATTGACATCCACTGTCGGAGAAGTCGTTCTGGCGCTGCAGATCGGCTGTGCTCAATGCCACGATCACAAATACGATCCGGTCAGCCAGGCAGATTTCTACCGCATGCGAGCGATCTTTGAACCGGCGATTCAGCTGCACAGGAACAAGTCACTGGGAGTACTCGCGGAGCAGCAACCGTTTGAAGCGAAGAGTCACTTGATGTTACGTGGCGACTTTCGCAGCCCGGGCCCAATCGTGCAGCCTGCCACACTGAGAGTCATCTCGAGGGGAGACGCAGCATTGGCCGGCATTCCCGTCGCCAAAAGTTCCGGCCGTCGTACTGCTCTGGCGAACTGGCTGGTCGCACCAACAAATCCCCTGACCGCGCGAGTCATCGTGAACCGAATCTGGCAGCTGCATTTCGGCCGCGGACTGGTGAACACACCAAGCGATTTCGGGGTGCTTGGGGCCGAGCCGACGCACCCGGAATTACTGGACTGGTTGGCTGGAGGCTTCATCGAAAACGGATGGAGCATTAAAAAACTCCATCGGCTGATTCTGACGTCGGCCGCCTGGCAACAGCGGACCATGCTGCCTCCATCCTCCACAGACGGAGAAGCTGCTGCGTGGAAGAAGTCGATGCAGCAAGACCGTGATACGCAGTGGCTGTCTCGATACCCACGTCGCAGACTGGAAGGCGAAGTCATCCGGGACACGATGCTGGCAGCAGGGGGAATACTGAACCGAAAAACAGCAGGCCCCGGCATTCGTCCGCCACTTCCAGAGGAACTCCTCGCGACTCTGCTGCATAAGCAGTGGGAGGTCACTGGCGACAAGTCGGAACATTACCGCAGGAGCATTTACGTCTTCGCCCGCAGAAATCTGCGCTATCCAATATTTGAAGTCTTCGACAGGCCCAGCGGGAATGCGAGCTGCTCGCAACGAGGCAACTCAACCACCGCTCCACAATCTCTGCACCTGCTGAATTCGAGGTTCTCACTCGAAATGGCGGAACGCCTGGCCGAATTCGTCACGGCGGAGTCAGCCACCTTGGATTCGCAAATACGGCTGGCATTTCTACGAACGCTGTGCCGACCAGCCAGTGAATTGGAAGTGCGAGAGTCTTTGGAGTTCCTATGGGATGGGGCTAATCAGCCAAACCACAGTGTCACTCCGCTGACTCATTTGTGTCTGTCACTGATGAACTGCAACGAGTTTGTGTTCGTCGATTAGAGTGGGGATTGCTGTGTTCGCCAGAAGTCGGACAGCGCGCAGCAGGTCTGGCGACGGCCGCCGCCGCAGGATGCCTTGACGATTGCGTTTTCTGTGCCGTTGCGGCATTCTCGCAATGTGTAGAGAAGCGGGAATCTCAGGAGTCCAACTCCTGAGACCCGATGCGTTTCGCTCTGTCGAGCTATCCATTCAGACGAATGTCGTTGCGGAATCTCACACTGGACGCAAACACGAACAGCCCGGCTCTAAAGCCGGGCTGTTACATGTGATACGTTGACCGCTATGAGCAGGCCTAAAAGACATCCAGGACAAAGTGGTGTCCTTTGTGCCAGATCTTTTCTGTCGGGTAGAAGTTGTACCACGACTTGTTGTACACAGGAATCTGCATTGACTGCGGGTACTTGTGGTACATGCTGTCGAACTGCTGAGGTTTCTGGAACGTATGTGGATAATAGACATACGGATAGTGATAGAAACGCTGCCAATCAGCCGGTTGGCCTGGAGGCGATGCTTCTGAGTGTGTACTGGTTGCAACAATGGCCACCAGAGCCATGGCGGTAATGAGTAGAATTCGTTTGAGCATTGAATGGTCTCCACTGTTGTTTTGTCAGGTCGGTGGGTCGTCCTGACTCAGGTTTGGCGGAAGAAGGACGAAAACTCGGCTCGCGAACCAAATGTTGATACACAAGGTATCATGGTCGCCCCCGGAAACATTCCCGGTTCGCGGTGCCGAGTTCGTCGTTAAACACAACTGCCATCAGTGACTTTGGCAGCAACGCCACCGGCAGATTCCGCACATATTGTGCGGGATGAACTCTTCCTACGGGGAGATTCATCGGCACTCACAGATCCGAACAATTACTACATTCCGTAGAATCGTTTAGCTTTACCGAACTCGACCCAGCAGTGGCTTTGGGAGTCCGAGAGAGCAAACAGGGTAAAGAGGCATGCTTTTAATTTCAGATCTCAGATGTGAAATCTCTGAATCCGGCGGAACGCCCTGCGACGCGCGGAACCTGCAACTGAGTGTCTACAGCGTATCACGCTGACTTGTGGCCGCGGGAACGCGTTTCGATAAAAGAAAGCTTGGTCCCGCGAGCGAGTCCCGTTCACAACAATAAGCAAACTGCTCTAGCTCCACGTCTAACCGTCCAAACCTCTATCCGTC
>CALFOL010000721.1 GCA_937919915.1 uncultured Planctomycetaceae bacterium | reverse complement strand
AATTAACGAGTTGATAGAGAATGTCAGTCGGGTCCGAAGTCTCCACGGTACTGCCTTAACACGTTGCAGGACAAAAATATAACTTCACTGAACCGATGCTACTGCGGCATGGGAGGTGCTCCGTCAGCCGGCGGAGTGCCGGGCATTGGAGGCGGACCGGGGGCATTAAACAGATGCGCCAGTTCCGGAAACTGCCCGGCCGGAGCCCAGGCTGGCATCCCCGTTTTCCAGACCAACGATTCGCGAGTCAGCTGTCCGGACTGAATGTACTGCTGCACCTGAGCCAGTTGTAGACCCGGCGACTGCTGACCGTTCAATGAAACATGCCAGGTTTCCGCCCCAGGCATGGGCGGAGGAGCTGCGGCCGGTGCTACGGGAGGTGGAAAGCCGGCCGGTGGCTGCGGAGCAGGTGTCGCCGCCTGAGCTAATCCACCAATCATCTGCTGCACGTTGCCCTGCTGAGACTGCATCGCCATCTTGTAAGCTTCCGCAATGGCATCTGCTTTCGATTTCTCCGCCTCGTTCATCTTCTCATACATGCGGAGCCGTTCTTCATTGAGCTCTGCCGCAGGATTGGCAGCGGCCTGAGCTTTGGCGGCATCCTGAGTGGATTCGTGTTTCTTGAGATCAGCGAGCAGTGCCGCGTTGTCGGCGCCGGCCGTCGCCACCAGTGCTTCAGTGCTCAAATTGCTCATCGCCTGAATCCGGTTGAGCTCCCTGTTGCTGGCGCTGTCCGCTTTCAGATTCTCCATTTCCACCCGCATTCGCTGCTGCCGCTCTGCGAACTGAACGTTCATGTCCTGCAGCTTCTGCATACGTTCCATCTGGCTGGAGGAACGCTTTTCCTTGTGTTCCAGCTCCCAATCCTTTTGACGCTTCTCAACTTCCAGCTTTTCGGCAGCCAGCCGTGATTTAAGATCGACCTGAATCAGAGCCACTCGGCTTTGTCGTTCGGCTTTGGTGACTTCCAGTTCCGCTCGGACGCCTTCCATCTTCTGCTCATGCAGAATGCCTTCCCAGCTGTCATCGCGTTTCTGGTTGCGAGCTTCCCGCGCCCGGGCCCACGCGGCTTTGACGCTCTCGTGCTGCTGGTCACGACGATGCTCGGCCTGCTCACGTTCTTTCTGCAGCTCATGTCGCCACTGCTGGGCCTGTTCGGAATTGGCCAGTTCCGAAAGTTCAATTTCCTTTTGAAGTGATTTCTGGCGGACAGCGTAGTCGGTTTCCACCCGCAGTCCTTCCAGTTCCTGTTCGCGATGCAGGTCCATGGTAGCGAGCAGATGCTCCCGGAGCTGATCGCGATCTTCTTTGCGGGATTCATAGGCCTCGACAAGTTCGTCCCTCTCTTCTTTACGCAGGACCCGCTGCTTGTCGATTTCCAGCAGCGACTGGGCAAATTCTTCTTTTGACTGAATCTTGTTGAGCTGATCCGAAGAGACGGCATCTCGCAGTTGTTTTCGGATCGGAACTTTGCTGCTGATGTCTTCGAGTTTCGCCTTCAGATCTTCATTCTCAACGACGGAAGCCGCCCGCTGCATCTGAACTTCACGTAGTTGCAGCCACTGTTCACCCTTGCGTTCGGTAAGACCGTCGCCATCACTTTGTATTTCCACGCTCTGAAGGTCGGTCAAAGCCAGCCCGTAACGTGTGAGCCTGGTCTCCAGCTGGGAAGACATTCCGTCAGACAGAAGGTTGACGAAATCCGGTCCCTTGACAGTATCAAAGTCAATCCGACCAACCGTTCCGCGAACGGCTTGATTCGCGATGGGCATCAGACGAGACGCCAGCCATTCGATAGAAACCTCGTTTCGGGCTCCCATCAGATTATCGAGAAACCGCGACACATCCTGAATCTGAACGGTCCAGCGATAGTCGATATCGAAACACACGTTCTCCAGAGTCGGAATCGACTCAGCCGTCATCTGCAGAGGAACGTCTTCCTCTCGCGTCAGGAAGACCGTCACCTGACGATTCTTCCAGAACTGCAGCCGCTGAATGAACGACTCAAGTGTGTAGCTGCCACCACGCAGTTCGCCAGCAATAACACCTTCATCGATCACCAGAGCTCTGGTTCCCGGCTCGATAACAAGCGTTCGGCCCTTGGGGATATCAGGAAGCTTGGGCAGGTTCTGGAAAAAACCATTCAGGTCCGGAATCATGACTCGCACGGCAAAGTCTGCTTCAGAAACAGACCAGCGGTGGTTCTTCAAATTTACACTCATCAATGTCTCCACCGAAAACAACTAAATTGTGTCGTCCAGCTGACGATAGCCTCGGTTACTCCTTAATGGAGTGCCCCCGACCGTATTCGTCCTCTCCGTAACTGTGATCGTTCTCACTGTGAATAGCGGCCGAGGAAAAGGCCCCAGAGAAAAGCGTGGTGGCTTTTCTTGTAGGTGTTGGGAATGAATGCCAGGGGAAGTATTAGATAGGATCTAATGAAGAGACTTCCCCTCCATGGTGACAACATGACTCGCGTCTGTCATATGTCCGGATCCATAACAGGACAAAATGGCCAAATATTTGATGTGGCGGGTTGTATCAGGATTTAAGGAATTATCCCATCGCAAATTTGCTGACCCTACCGGATTCTATGTGCAGTGAAGGCAGTGTTTTTATTGGTCAAAATGGTCAGT
>CALFOL010000720.1 GCA_937919915.1 uncultured Planctomycetaceae bacterium | reverse complement strand
GCATACTGCGTTCGACAAAGCGATTGGTCAATTTCTGCAGCTGCGGTGACAGCTCTGTCCACATGCGGCTGAACTGTCCGTATTCCGAGACGATGTTTGTATACGGCGTCTCATCAACCACCATCTGTTGCACGCGGTACGCCTGTTGGTTCAGTTTACGGCTGTCAATAACCAGTTGATAGACGCGGTTCCCAGCCTCAGGGTCCAACTCCAGTTCCTGAACCAGGTTGCGAACTGAACTGTCCAGTCGAGCCAATTCGATCATCAGAGCTCGGCGGTCCAGTTGCGGTTCCATCTGGAACAGCTTTTCCAGCTGGCGGTCCAGTCGATCGATGCGGTCAACGCTGTCGCGAGTCGCGGTGCTTAGCTGGCGTGCCTGTGACATTTGGTGTGACAGGTAGTGCCAGTCGCTGTCGAGTTGTTTGAGGTCAGGCTGCAGTCGCTCAAGAGAATATCCCGCTGTAATATCCTGTGACAAACGCGATGCGCGAGCTCGCAGAGTGACGACGTCCTGCAATTGGGTCCGTAGCTCGGGATAGCGTCGGTAATCGGCGTCGAGCGCGGTGTACAGTCGCTCAGCTTCAGCGACGCATTCTTTCAGCAGGTTCTCAACGATTCGAATGTCCACGCCGGACAGGTCTTGTCGGGCTGTACCAGGGCTTCCGTATTTTGGGTTCAGGGCAGGTGTAATTCCTCCACCACGAATGCCCTGGTCGAAGTTGCCGAAGTCTGGTGAGTTCGCTCCTAGCCGAGTGGCTGGCTGAGCCATCACGGCTGCCGAGCAAGTGACGGTCAGAAGTGCCGTCAGCAAAGATCGGCACCATTCCCTCCGTTGGTTCATCATCAGTGGTATCCTTTCCGAATGATTGTGCCCCGCCTTCCACGGGCGGCGAATTTGCCTCTCCTGCGGTTCGCCCATTGGTGATCGTGTCGCTACACATACGTAATGCAGGTCGTGGCGTGCAGGAGTGTCGCAAAATCAGCACTTTTACGAAATAGCATTTTTTTTTGCGGGGAAATCTGTGAAATGCGGGACGTTTGAGCAATTTACTTATTGTCGTGAACGGTAGTTGCTCGCGGGAGTAGGCTTTCTTCAATCGGAATGCGTTCCCCGCGGCCACAAATCAGCGTACTGCACTGTAGACGCGGCGAATGAAATTTTTGGGCCGTGTCTGTAGTGCAACAGTGCGTCCGTTCTACAGACAAGTCGACAGGGAAGTCACTATACTGAACTCTTGAAATGTCGCGGTTGAGTGACACCGTTGTTCAAACAGTGACGTTATTTCTGAACGACCTTATAGAGCATCCCATTCCATGTTTAGATTTGTGTTGTGTATGCCGTTAGCGCTATTGGTTGTGTCGTGCCTGATTTCCAGTGTCGCGGCGGATGAACACAATCCGGATGCTCAATACCAGTTCACTGAAGAATCAGAACGCCACGATGAGATGCCACACGGCAAGGTCACGAAGCATGTGTGGGAAAGCAGAATTTTTGGCGACACGATTCGTGAGTACTTCGTCTACGTTCCGCAGCAGTACGACGGGATTCAACCAGCCTGTGTGATGGTCTTTCAGGACGGTCATGCCTATGTTCAGGAGGACGGGCAGATTCGAGTGCCCGTGGTGTTCGATAATCTGATTCACGCAGGTGATCTGCCCGTGACGATCTGTGTCTTTATTAACCCAGGCCACAAAGCCAAAGAGCTGCCTGAGAATCCGTGGCAAGCAAATAATCGCAGCTTTGAATACGATACGCTGAGCGATGATTATGCGAAATTTGTTCACGAAGAGTTGCTGCCACATATTGAACAGGATCAGCAGCTGAACATTTCGAAAGATCCTGCCGACCGAGCCATCGGCGGAGCGTCATCCGGAGGAATCTGTGCGTTCACCGCCGCCTGGACTCACCCGGAATGGTTCGGCAAAGTGCTAAGCCATGTTGGCAGTTTTACGAATATCCGCGGTGGTCATGTTTATCCAGCGTTGATTCGCAAGACAGAACGCAAGCCAATTCGCGTGTTTCTGCAGGACGGCGACAACGATCTGGATAACGAACACGGGAACTGGTGGCTGGCGAATCTGCAGATGGATGCAGCCCTGAAATTCGGTCACTACGACTATAAGTTCGTGGGCGGCCAGGGAAAGCACAGCGCTGTTCATGGCGGGGCGATTCTGCCCGATTCGCTGCGTTGGTTGTGGCGAGATCACACGGCCGGGGAAAAATCCGAAGGGGCAAAAACGGTGGAAGCGACAGAGACATTCTTGGAGAAAACACTGATCGGAGCTGGTGGCAAATTCCAGGGCGAAGAGTTTCAGTATCGCCTGATGCCACCGCCGAATATCGAACCAGGCAAGACCTATCCGTTGGTGCTGTTTCTGCACGGCGCCGGGGAACGCGGGACCGACAACGCATTGCAGCTGAAGTACCTGCCGGAGCAGATGGCTCAACCGAATTGGCGTGAGCGTTTCCCCTGTTACCTGCTGGCGCCTCAATGTCGACCGGATCACAGGTGGGTGGAAGTCGACTGGACGCTGCCTGAGACTCACGACATGTCGGAGCAGCCGGGTGATCTGATGCGGGTCGCTATGCAGGCTTTGGGAAAAACAATCGCAGAAGAGCAAATCGATAAGTCACGAATCTATCTGACGGGGTTGTCGATGGGCGGATATGGAGCGTGGGAACTGGCGATTCGTCGCCCGGACGTCTTTGCCGCCGCTGCGGTCGTGTGTGGAGGCGTCGACAATTCCAGGGCGATTGCCTTGAAAGACCTTCCGCTATGGGTTGCTCACGGAGATGCTGACAATGTTGTGCCAGTACAACGCAGTCGCAGGCCGGTAGAGATTTTACGAGCTGCGGGCGGCAAGCCGGTGTATGTCGAGTATCCCGGTGTGGGGCACAATTCGTGGACTCCTTCTTATTCCGACAACGACGGATTGGTGCCATGGCTGTTTCGTCAACGACGACCGTAAATCACCGGCAGGCGGCGCAATCGCAGTTCGTCCTGATGCTGGCATTGACGTTGTTGATGCCCGGCTGTAACAAGCCGCCGGCGACGTCCGCCGTCAAGCCAATTCAGGCGACCGATCAGCCTTCAGTTGCGACTGAGTTCGCCGCGCTGCAGTTACCGTCAACCGCGTCGCAATCGACGGTCGAGGAACACCCGCCGGTGGTGGCTTCTGACAAAGTCGTCTCTGCTGCGACGCGCGTTCGCCTGGCTGATGATCGCCCGGCGATCAACGCAGCGAGATTAGCGCAGACCGGCATTCAGATCTACAGAGGGCAGCATCTGGTGGTGTTGTCCGACTTGCCGGCACAACAGGTGTCAGGACTGCCGGAACTGGCAGACAGCCTGTTCGACGCTCTTGAAAAGCATTTCGGAAAGCTTCCGGCAGCCGTCGACGATTCTTCGTTTCAGGTCACCGGGCACCTCATTGGTGACGAACAAAAGTTCCGACAATCGGGCTTGATGCCGTCCGCGGCGTTCACGTTTGCACATGGAAAACACGTCAACTACGAGTTCTGGATGTTCGATCCGCCGGACGATTATTATCGTCGCCACCTGATGCTGCATGAATTTACGCACTGCTTTATGACGTGCGAATCCGGGATGCGGGATATTCCACCGTTATGGTACATCGAAGGGATGGCTGAGTACTTTGCGACTCATTCCCGCAAAGATGAGGCCAGCGATGGGGGCTGGCAGTTTGGGATTCTGCCAGACCAGTTTGCAGGCTTCGAAGGCTGGGGCCGAATTTCTGAATTCCGCCGCTCGATTCTTGAAATTGCAGACTCGGGAAACGGTGGGGTGAACAATCTCAGCATCGCTCCACTACCGAAGATCATGCCGAATACCGTGTCGAACTTCGATTCCGGTTTTCAATACAGCAGTTCCTGGGCGTTGTGCTGGTTCCTGCACAACCATCCTCAGCACAGCAAAGCGATGCGGCCATTGACGGCACTGAAACACCGTGATGAGTTTATTGATGCAGCCGCGGCCATTCGGCAATCGCTGGAACCGAAGCTGTCAATCGACTGGCTACTGTTTGCCGAAGCGCTGCAGGAAGGCTTTGACACAGACCGAGCGTTTGCGGTTCATGCCGAGACGCCGGTTTCGCTGAGTGATATCAGTACTGAGACGCCGGCGGAATTTTCGTTGCTTGCGGACCGCGGCTGGCAGGACAGCGGCCTGCGATTGCAGCGCGGCCAAACGGTGCGGGTTCAGTGCACGGGGCGTTTTACCGTGAACAGGCAACCTCAGGATTGGGTTAGCGAACCGAACGGCGTGAGTATTGAATACGTTGTGGGACGACCGCTGGGACAGATTGTGGCTGTCCTGGTAAACACAGATGGCACCGCAATCACGAACCGAATCTCAGTGGGTAAGGTCGCGGAAATCACGTCTCCGTTTGACTGCAACTTGTGGCTGCAGGTCAACGACTCCAGCAATAGTCTCGGGAACAATTCGGGGCAAGTCAAAGTCTCGCTGGCACCCGTCGAGTGATCCAGGAACTCATCTGTTAGAGCAGTTTATTGAATGGTGTGCACATTGCATGTCGCGTTGGGCTGTCCATACGAAGGAAGGATCTGGCCAAAGATTTCCACCGTCTGGCGTCGGTAGCTAGAAACGAATGAAGGACCGCCATTGCAGTCACGATACCGACTGACGAATTCCGGTTTTCCCTGTCTGGAAATAACAAACGAAAAAGAGGAATGCGGCGTCTGGTGACGACATCTACGACCACAGAAAAGGGGCCGCCTCCGGAGCTGCAATGGATAGCAACACCCCGCCTCTGCCTGTCGGTTGTTTCCCCGCCTTCATCACGTAAAATCGTTGAATGAAGTAGATCTCTTCGGACGCATCGATTTTGGCAGCGGGATATTTGCATGACGACACTAGGAATTTTGGGCGTTGGGCTGTTCATCGTACTCGGTGGCATCCTGGGATTTCGTCTGCACGCATTCGTGGCGCTGGTGTTGGCAGGGTTAACGGTATCAGCACTTTCGTCATCCGGCCTGGTGACTCGATCTGCTCAGATGGAAGCCACAATTCGCAACGTGGTCATAGACATTGACCGGGCGCTGGTGCTGACAGCAAAGCCGCTTGATGACTTGAAAGAGATCGTGTTGGTGGCCGACGTAGCTGACGGACAGGCTTTCGTTCAAATCGGGGAACTGGATTCTCAACGCCCCGCGACTGATTGGCCGGGCGAAATCCCATTCCTTACGGCAGACGGCCAACCGTCCGCGAAGGCTCATTGTTATGGCCTGATGCTGGTTGCAGACCAGGTCGCAAACAGTCACGATGCTTCGCAATTGCGGTTGATTTCCACAATGGATTTCAAGGCGGCAAGTGCGCTCGGCAAGCAAACTTTCATGAATCGCCTGACAAACGCGATGGGATCTTACTGCGGCAGCTTAGCGATCCTGATTGTGATGGCCTCAATTATCGGCCGTTGCCTGCTGGATAGTGGTGCAGCGGATCGGATCGTGAAGTCGACGCTGAGTGTTGTCGGAGAAAAGAACGCTCCGGCAGCGTTTGTGATCAGCGGGTTTACTCTCAGCATTCCGGTGTTCTTCGACACGGTGTTCTATCTGATGATCCCGCTGGCCAAGGCGCTGCGACTGCGTACCGGCGGCAACTATTTACTGTACGTGCTGGCGATCGTGGCTGGCGGGACCATGGCACATTCACTGGTGCCACCAACGCCAGGGCCGTTGTTTATCGCCGAAGCATTTGGAGTCTCGCTGCCAGCGATGATCGTCGGCGGGTCGATTGTTGGACTATTCAGTGCGTCGGTGGCCATGTTGTACGCGGTTTGGGCTAACCGTAAGTTCGAACTGAAATTGCCGGAGGAAGACAGTGACAGTAACCCCGATTCGTCGATACAGATCACCAGCGGATCTCAACCCAGCCTGCTGACGGCGTTGATTCCTATCCTGTTGCCGTTGGTAATGATTACCGCAGGAGCATTGGTGGCGGAGGTGAAGTCGCCGGACGCAGCCTCGCAGTGGACGATTGCGGGATTCAGCGTAGAAAAAGATGTGGCGGCGGCGTGCCAGCTTCTGAGTGACAAGAATGTCGCGTTGATCGTGTCGGCGTTGTTTGCCGTATTCATGTTTGTTCGCGTCAAACGGCCAACACGTGATGTGTTTGCGGCCGCGATGCAGGATGCTGTTTCCAGTGCCGGGACGATTATTCTGGTGACGGCAGCTGGTGGAGCGTTTGGTAAAATGATGCGACAGGCCAACGTGGCGGAATTATTGCAAGGGCTGCCGAGTTCGTCGCCTGTGATACTCGTTGTGTGTGCTTTTCTGGTGACTGCCGCGGTCCGGACGGCTCAAGGTTCAGCCACGGTTGCTATGATGACTGCTGCGGGAATCTTCGGCGGGTTAGTCACCAGCGGTGCTGCTGGAGTGGCACCGTTGTACGTGGCATTGGCGGTAGGGTGTGGTTCAAAGCCGATATCGTGGATGAACGATAGTGGTTTCTGGGTGATCAGTCGTATGAGCGGTATGACGGAGAAAGAAGGGCTGACTTATATCACCCCGATGGTGGCGCTCGCGGGGGTTTCGGGACTGGGGGCGGTGATTCTGGGGGTGATCTTCTTCCCCTAGAGCAGTTACTGAATGTCGTGAACGGTACCCGCTCGCGGGAGCAGGCTTTCTTTAATCGAAATACGGTCCCCGCGGCCACAAATGGCAACACATCATCGCTATTTGCAACGATTGCAATGTTGACTGTTATGATGTTTTACCGATATTTCCGGATGTCCATTTCTGT
>CALFOL010000719.1 GCA_937919915.1 uncultured Planctomycetaceae bacterium | reverse complement strand
GCGATTATTTGTGGGCGGGTGCTTACTTATAGTGAAAGCTCCAAACCCATCCTGCCAACAGAACTTCTTTAGAAGTCCACTTGTGTCATTGATGTGCTTGCTGGTGTTGGCTTTAAGTTGCCCGACGAAAGTAGAAACTGCGATCTTTGCAGGAATGCGGATCAACAGATGAGCGTGGTCGTAGTAGCCGCCGATCTTTAGTGCGAAGCCTTCCAGTTCCTTTGCTGTTCCTGCCATGTAGGCCCATGCGCTCTCACGAAATCCATCCATCCGTACACGCCGGCGATTCTTTGTGCTGAACACCACGTGATACAAAATTTGTTGATGAGTGCTCATGTGAGCTCCAAATGTGTCGACCCTTCGGGCCTGTAATTTTGTTTGCGCTGAGACCGGGGCTTATCAGCCCTGGCAATGGATGTATCTGCCCTTCGGGCATTAATCGCAGCCCGCTATTCTTTCGATTTCCTCTTCCCCCTCGCCCTCCTTCACCCTGATTCCTTCCGTCGCTTCATCGCGTCCACGAACTGGACCTTCACCGCTTCAAGGTCGGCTGCGATTAATCGTGCCTTCAGAATACGGCGGACTTCCCAGTCATCTGTGTCTTTGCCAAACCGTCGCACAAACTTGAGCCCTTCCAGAGTGCGAATCGCGGCCGATAATCCTTTGCGCAGTTTCAGTTCGTCCTCATCGCGTGGAAAAAACGCTTTCCACTGTTCGAACAATGCGTCACTGGAAATGACGCAACGCTGATCATGCACTTCCTCTTCCTCGAAACGACGCAGCTCCTCACGCAACATGATCGTTAACAGTGTCGCGTCGTAGCTCAGGCGACTGCGCCGAAACATCTTGGGCAATTCGTCGTACTTGTCCGGCAGATCTTCCGACTGTAACTGTCGCAGAAAGCCGAACCCCTCAGTTTCGTCAACGACCAACTGCAAACCAACGCGCCCGAAATACTCCTCCAATGGAGTGATATTCCGCAACACCACGTCCCATGGTTTGCCGTCTTCGAGATACACAACACCCTGAAACAAACGAACGGCGACGTCGCTCCATTCGCGATACTCAGGCAGACTGTCTTGTGTTGGTGTGTCCATAGTGCGATTCGAAATCACAGATTTGAAATTTGAGATTTGGAAGGTGTCTGTGCCACAAAAGTGACGCGAGGCACGGTCACGACAAGTGTCCTGTGTTCCTGCATGGCGCAGGGAATCACAAGCTCTTCCGGCAAATCGCGATCGATGATGTGACCGTCCTCACTGGCGATTTGCAGGTAACCGAGAACATCCATCACCCCGGACTGCGGCGGCGATGCTTCCAGCAGTTCTCCCAGCGTGACCGATCCTCGTCGTAAAGCGGATTCCTGAATCAGTGAACGCATGCCGCGGAAGTCGATGCAGTGCAACTGAGCGAACTCGCGAAACATGTCATCCCGACGATCGGCGTCATCAACGTGTTCGGTCAGATCGATCGTCTCGAACTCCGTCGGTTCCGTCCAGAACTGACGACTCACGGGTGAGTGCAACTGGATGCATTCGTCAATTTCCACGGCCACTTCATCTTTTGGCGGATCAGAGGACATCGCCGCCGCGAGTCCTCGAATCTCGCGCAGCAGTTCGGCAACTCGTTGTCGTTCGTGATGTGCCTGAGCGTCCAGCAATCGTTGCAGCGTCGACGAAAGGCGTCGTTCTGTTTGGGTCACTTTGGCGGCTTCGCTGAGCAACTGCGGCATCATGCGGCGAATGGCCTGAAGTCCTTCTTTCTGCTCAGCCAGTTCCTGCATTTCGTTGAGTTGCTGAATCACGGCTCGAAGTTGCCGTTGTTGATCAGTAGATTGAATCAGCTTGAAGAATTCGTAGAAGCTGACGCCCTGATCGTCTTCACGCAAAGCGTCTTCCGCATCCATCGCATCGCTGAGAATTCCACCGCGCGTGTCCATGCCCTGCAGTTGTTTCTGCTGAACATCCTGCGTGATCTCTTTGAAGCGATCTTCCACCGCACGAAAATCCCGCTGCAGTTCTTTCAGCATCGTGACGGCGAGATTGAATTCTTCGCGGATGCGAGTTGGAGAAAACGCGGCCACTTCTTCGCCGCTTTCGATCTTTGCGATTTTCTCTTCGATGACAGATTTTTGTCTGTGTAATTCTTCAAGGTGGACAGTTGGGTCATGTGACGCACTAACCACCAGTTGCTCCAGCGTTTTCAAAACCAGACGCAGGCGGGATTCGGTACCGACGAAGCCGATCTCCCTGCGCAGCGACTGATCAAGAAACTCGATCACGTCTTCGCTGTGTGATGTGAGCTGATAAGTCGGCTCGTCTCGTCCAGCTTCAAGAAATCGATGCAGCCACAATTTGTCACGCGAACACCAATCGGCCAGATACGTTTCCGGTTTGTCACGGAGGGCATCGGGAAAATCCTGTTGCAGGTCTTCCTGAAATGAACCCAAAGCCGGCAACAGTTCGGAATGCGGAACAGTGATCGTTCCGGATTGTTTGAATTGAGAATGCAGGAACGCGATCACATACGGCGCATTGGTCGCCCGCAGCAGGCGGATGGCCGGCGAGGAATCGAAGTGCAGCAACAGCGTAGATGCGTCCATACCGACAATATACGCAGGCGATGACCGCCACTCACACAGGAATTGACGCGTATTGGAGCCTGTTTCGTTCAGGCCGCCGCAGGGCTTTCATAATCGGAACATCTTGCCATGTTGTTTGGCGGTGTTTTTCGATTTTGACCGGAAAAACCCTTGCCGCGAGGAGGAACGGGGGTCGTTTTCCGCTACTTTGACACGTCGCTGAGGGGCGTTCCCGCCACTTCGTGGAAACGTGATTACTGGGCGAATCGCTTACTCATAATGGTGAAGACAATGAATGCTGCTCCTCGAAACTTCTTAAATCTCCTGGTGGTCATGTGCCTTGCCGCAGGTTGCGGCGACAGCAGCTCACCGAGCAATGGTTCTGCGAACTCTGGCGGCAATGACGTTGGAGGAAGTTCAAATTCCACCGAAGGACCATCAAAAGGCACGATC
>CALFOL010000718.1 GCA_937919915.1 uncultured Planctomycetaceae bacterium | reverse complement strand
CCTGCTTACATCGTAATGGAGTACGTCGAAGGCGCTAACCTGCGACAACTGATGTTGGCGAACGAGTTACTGCCGGATCAATCGGTGGCACTTGTGCCTCAGATCTGTGAAGCCCTGCATTACGCTCACGCACAGGGCGTCGTTCACCGCGACATCAAGCCAGAGAATATTCTGGTCGATGGACGCGGTCGCGTGAAAATTGCTGACTTTGGCTTGGCCAAGCTCGCTGAACATGCCCCTCACGATTTGACGCTGACAGGAACTCATCAGGTGATGGGGACTCCACAGTATATGGCTCCGGAACAGATGGCCGGTTCGAAGTCCGTCGATCATCGCGCGGACATTTATTCGCTGGGAGTTGTCTTCTACGAATTGCTGACCGGTGAGGTGCCGATGGGCCAGTTCGAACCGCCTTCGCGGAAAGCTGCCGTTGATAGTCGGCTGGATGATGTGGTCCTGACAGCGTTGGCTCGAGAGCCGGAACGCCGATTTCAATCGGCCGGCGAATTGAAGTCTCGGGTCGACGAAATTTCTTCCAGCGAAGTGCAGGCTGGATATCAGCCGAGCAACATTCAGCCGTACCGTGCTGGTGCTTCCACCATCATTGAGCGAGAAGCGTTTGCGGCGTGGCAATGGATTCGGGGCGATGTTGCGCCGTCGGATCAGCAGGTGCAGGTTCCCCTGTTGCTGATGCTGACCGTTTGCCTGGCGGGATGTTTGACCATTCTGTTGCCGTGGATGGACGTGGGAATTTCCGACAGCTGGCCCGCTGAAACAGTGCCTTTCGCAACTGGAGATGACGAAAACACGGCGAGGTTTTGTGTTTTTTAAGAAGCGACTGCAGTGTCTGACGCCTTTGTTGCTGGAGCCATTACGGAGCGTCAGCATACCTTTCACGGAGGCGATGAGTGGCCCGGGATCGTGGTGTCGGTTGTTTTCGGGTTGGCCATTTTGATCCTGATCTTGCTGCCTGTTGCAAGTTGGCGGCGGGCCCGCTGGTGCCTGCTGTTGGTGTTACTGGCGGGTGTGGCGTTGTTGTTGCCTTCACCATTGTGGTTGGTAACTGGCATTGGAGGAGCCTTCGCGCTGAATCTGCTGGGTCGGCCGCACGTGCGAAAAGGATTCCGGCGTGCGGAGGAGTTAGCTCAACAGCGGCAGCGGATGTCTGGTAAAGCGGTGATCGGGTTCTGTTTCAGCTTCCTCGCGATACTGACCTTTCTGCTGGCTATGTCCGTCCAGCAATCTGTTGCGCAAAGTGACGGACCAACTATTTTTCAATGGGTTTTGAGGATTGTTATCGGTTTACCAGGGCTGCTGTCCCCCGTCGTGACCACAGTTCTGGGGCTCTGGGCCTTCGTTGATATCAGGACTGCACGTGGTCGGGTGACGGGGTTGGTACTGGCATTTGTCGACAGCGTGTTCTATCTGATTTTGTTGCTGAGCCTTGCTATCGCCTGGGGCTTCAGTCTGGAAGGCAGCGTTTGGTCAACAGGTTTGCAGGCGTCTGTAATATTCATCGTTGACTGCGGAATCATTTGGTGGCTGTGGCGCAGAGCGAAAGCGTTTGTCCGATCGTAATGTGACTGTTGCAAATTCGTTCGTTCTGACTTAGTGTTGATTGCCGTTGTAAATTCCTGCCAGCAAATTAACAGATTGAATTTGTAAATTATGAAGATCTCTTTCGTGCTTTTGTCTCTCTTTTTTTTCTCGGCAGTCGTTCAATGTGTTCAGGCCGAAGATGCGAAACCCGGGGTCTGGCCGATTAAACGGTTAAAGTCTGAGGTTCCGAAGTTTCGTATCGAAGAGGAAACCGCGAAGATTCAATCGCTGGTTTACGAAGGCGAAACAATTGGTGGCGAGGTGACTGAAGTATTTGCGTTCTACGCGTCGCCAAACACGCTCGGGAAATCGAATGGCGACGAAAAATTCCCCGGTATCGTGTTGATTCATGGGGGCGGTGGAACTGCGTTCGCCGACTGGGTTGGGATGTGGGCCGATCGTGGGTACGCTGCGATTGCGATGGATCTCGGTGGCCGTCGCCCACCTGCTCCGCAGTACGACGCCGAGGGGAATTTGAAGCCACACGTGGCGCACAACCGTGAAGCCCGAGTTCGTCTGGCGAAGGGCGGCGTTGCGGATGGCCACGGTGAAAAATTCGACAGCATTGGTGGCACAATCGAGGACGACTGGCCGTTCCATGCAGTTGCGAATGTTATGCGGGCTCACACGTTGCTTCGCAGTTTTGCGGAGGTTGACGCAGATCGGACGGCCGTGACGGGAATCAGTTGGGGCGGTTACACAACCTGCCTGACGGCTTCCCTGGACGATCGATTCAAAGCGGCTGTGCCAGTTTACGGTTGCGGTTTTTTGCACGAAGGCGAGTCCGTTCAAAAGCCAGCCATTGATCGGCTCGGCGATCGTCGTGCTGCCTGGGTTGTGGCGTACGATCCTGGCAGTCACCTGAGCAAGTGTACCGTCCCCACGCTGTGGGTGAACGGCACACACGACGTCCACTATGTGCTCGATAGTTATGCGAAGTCATATTCCAAAGTGCAGGGGCCACGTACTTTTCGAATCGAGCCGCAGATGAGACATGGTCACGTGGCAGGCTGGGCGCCTGCAGAGATTCAGATCTATATCGATTCCATTTTGAAAAAGCAGACGCCGCTTGCGAAGATCGGCGCAATGGAAATCAGCGATGACGGAGCGGTCTCGGTACCCTTTCAATCAGCCACGAAGATCGTGAACGCCGAGCTGCATTACACGACAGAAACGGGAGTCCGCTCAAAACGGAAGTGGGTAAAGATCGACTGCCAGATCGCGGATGGGAAAGCGACTGCGGCAGGTCTGCCAGCGGCAGCAAATACCTGGATTGTCACGCTGACGGATGACCGCAATGCCATGGTGTCCACGGAAGTTGGTTTCCGTTGAAACGACTCTGCGGCTCCAGAGCTGCGCGAGTCCGCTCGAATTTCCGGGCGACACGTGTCGTGTAAATAATTTCGTTTAACCCGATGTGATCGGCGAGGAAACTCCCCGGACGGCCTCCCCGTTGGCATCGGGCTAAGCAGTCGATGCCAATCTCAGGCGCGAGGTCTTCTTTTCGAACTCTTCGCCGGGGCATCGTTTTTTCGAACGGCCACGAACGACGGGAATCTGGGAACGCCGGCGTCGGTGAGTTCCTGATAACGGAAGGTCACCGTGCTGCCAATCGCTGGCGGGGAGTCTCGCTGTTTGTCGCTGAAACCTGTGCCGATCGAAAACTCAGTCCCGTCTGGCAGTTGCACGTTCAACGCTCCCATTCGTCCCTTGTGCTTGCCTTTGCCCGGTTGATGAGCCAGCACGATTGCTTCGGCATCATGAAACGTCTTGACCTTCAGCAGTGTTGAGGAGCGTCCCACGGCGTATCGTGAACCGGGCTCACGCAGCATGAGACCTTCGCCCCCAATCGCTTCCACTCGGGCAAGTTCTTTTTTGAGATGTGTCAGGCCATTGCAGGTTTTGTGTTCCAGCATGCTGGCGAATTCAAACTTCGCCCCTGCGAACAGGTCCTGCAGGTATTCGATCCGATTTTCGAACGCCGTTTTTTCGGCAGGTGCATCGAACACCACGAACTTCGCTTCCTTCCAGTGTTCACTGCGATCCTGTCGTCGGACGATGCTGATGGTTTTCTGAAACGCTTTTCGATCCAGCCAGAGTTCACCATCCAGTGGAGTTTTCGGCAGGCCCTTCACAAACCAGTTCGGGGCCATGTATTCGTTACCCTGTCGAGACAGAAATCGTTGGCCGTCCCGGTAGGCTCGAACGCCATCCAGTTTCTCACTGATCCACCAGTCCTTCAGGTCCTGAGTGTTGGCCCATGCGTGAGCCAGCAGTATCGGTGGTCCGTCCTTTTTGCTGGCGGACTTTTGTGCGCGTTGCGGGAGTGCGCCTCCAAGCCGATCTTCTTCCTCTTTCTCGCCGCGATATTTGCGCAGATGCTTGCACGTGCGTCGTTCAATCGGCGTGGACTGATTTCGCCACGCCGGACAACTGCACGAATATACGCCTCCAGTATTCTTGAGGACGTAGGGTTTGGCTGCTGAACCTTTGACTTCTGCGGTTTCGCCGTCTGCGATGTCTGGCATCAATGTTCTCGTGTGCGTCACAACGGGGCTTGGGTATCGGTCTACCTTACACAACGCAATGGCGTTGGAGAATCTTTCCAGGGGCGAAAATTCTCTTCGCGATTTGGAATGACCAGCAAAAACGCTGTTCGTCCATGATTTGCTTCAGGGGCCGCTGGGTGTTGCCCAAGGTGTTTCTTGCATACTGGCTTAAGCGTCGTGGATATCGCTACAATCGCCGCGCTTTTTCAACATTCTGTTTCACATGCAGAGGCTACGGCGTGCTGGAACTACTTGCCAAAGCGGTTGCTGGCAGGTCCACGCAGCGTATCAATGATCTGTCATCGCAGTTCTATACGGTGATTCCTCATGCGTTTGGACGCAAAGTTCTGCCACCGATTTCGACGGTTGATTTGCTGCACAAAAAGACCGAGATGCTGAACGTGCTCAACGACATTGAGATCGCTTTGGGGATGCAGAAGAAGCCTGTCACGAGCTCGAAGACAAAATTACTGCCGCATCCGGTGGACGACAATTACAATAAAGTCAACGCCGACCGGGAACCGGTTTCCAGCGACAGCAAGGAGTTCACGTTTGTTGAAGAGTATATGAAGAATACCGCGGCGAGTTACTACAAGCTGAATCTTGTTGATCTGTTCCGCGTCGATCGACACGGTGAGGCGGCGAAATTTGACGGTCACAGCAAACTCAAACAGCGAAAACTGTTGTGGCATGGAACGAACGTGGCGGTTGTCGCCGCGATCCTTGGGAACGGTCTGCGGATCATGCCACATTCCGGTGGCCGTGTTGGCAAGGGGATCTATCTCGCATCCGAAAACGGTAAATCGGTGAATTATTGTGGTTGGTCGGGAACGACTGCCATCCTGTTTCTGGTCGAAGCTGCGTTAGGCAAAGAGCATACCATCACCAAAGACGACTGGACGATTAAGGCACCACCCCAAGGTTTTGACTGTGTCGTTGCCCGCGGAGAAACGGAACCTGACCCCACCAAAGACATCACCTGGAAGTTCGACAAACACCAGGTTGTTGTGCCGCAGGGCAAGCCGCTGCAGCAGGCCGCTTACAAAGGGAACCGTTTTTCACAAAGTGAATATCTGGTTTACAAAGAAAGCCAGGTGCGAATTCGCTACGTGCTGCGGGTGCGGCGGTAGCGGGCCGATGATACCGTTGTCGTCACTCCGCCTGTTTGCACGTCTTTGCTTCCGTTTACAGTGAAGTCTTGTGTGAAACGACCAACATCGCCGGTCACTTGAAGTATTCGTCATCGCTGCCATGATCATGTTCGTTGATTTGTCAGATCACTCTCGTGAAGGCTGCCTGCATCATGTTTCGGTTCGCTTTGTTCATTCTGCTTTGCATCCCTTGTGTTGCTGAAACTCGACAGCCGAATGTGGTTGTCATTTTTTGTGACGATCTTGGCTATGGAGACCTTGGTTGTTTTGGCCACCCCACAATTGCGACGCCGAATCTTGATCGCATGGCGGCGGAAGGTCAGAAGTGGACTGAGTTCTATGTGGCCGCCTGTGTTTGCACGCCCAGTCGAGCGGCTTTGCAGACCGGTCGCTATCCGATTCGCAACGGGATGTGTTCCAGCAAGCGGCGCGTGCTGTTTCCCGATTCCAAAGGCGGCCTCCCGGCGAGCGAAGTGACGATTGGTCGAATGCTGAAGCAGCACGGCTATACGACACATGCAATCGGCAAATGGCATCTCGGCCACCTTCCGCAGTATCTGCCCACCAGTCACGGGTATGACAGCTACTTTGGAATTCCATATTCCAACGACATGGATGCTGCCAAAACAGCGCCGAAGGGCAGGACACGATTCAACGATCCGAAGACGGAATACTTCAACGTCCCACTGATGCGTGGCGTGGACATCGTCGAACGTCCGGCGAATCAGCATACCATTACCAAACGATTCACAGAAGAAGCGGTCAAACTGATTAAAGACCAGAAGGACAGTCCGTTCTTCATTTTTCTGGCCCACAATCTTCCGCATGTGCCGCTGTTTGTTTCGAAAGAATTCACAGACGTCAGCCGCCGTGGTTTGTACGGGGACGTCATCGAAGAGATTGACTGGTCCGTGGGGCAGGTACTGAAAACTCTGCGTGACGAAGGCCTTGAGAAAGACACACTGGTTGTGTTTACGTCGGACAATGGGCCATGGAAAAGTTTTCAGCAGCAGGGCGGTTCGGCAGGATTGCTGCGAGACGGCAAGGGATCAACCTGGGAAGGCGGTATGCGCGAGCCGACGATTTTCTGGTGGCCAGGCAAGGTGGCTCCTGGTGTGGTGATGCAGCCAGGCAGCACGCTGGACCTGTTGCCAACAATCGCAGCGATCAGCGGAGCGACCAAACCAGCGGACCGCGTGCTGGACGGATTCGATCTGTCTCCCGTGTTGTTTGAGCAGGCTGACAGTCCTCGTACTGACATGTTCTACTATCACGGTGAAGAGTGTTATGCAGTGCGGTCAGGCATGTACAAGGCGCATTTCAAAACAAAGACGTCTTACACAGGTCAGAAAGAAGCGGTTACTCATGATCCTCCGCTGTTGTTTCATCTGGGCCACGACCCCAGTGAAGAATACGACATCGCGAAGCAACATCCGGACGTGATCGCAGCGATTCGGAAACGGAAATCGGAGCACGAAGCCAGCATTGAGCCGGTTGAGAACGAGTTGACGAGGTAGCACTATACTCCGCATGAGTCTGAAGTTTTACTCAGTCAACGACTCTGTTCCTGCCTCGCCTGGCGTGATGTCTCCGGCACTGAGCTGATCGGCCCATGCCGCGAATCTGTCTGCGGCCTGCAGTCGATGCTGATCCTGTTCCCGGTCCGCAGTGAAAGAGTGATACCGTCGCAACACCGTGGCCGTAGTGCGATATGCGCTGATGAGTGATTCCGTCGTCACGTTCAAGTGTTGAATGCACTCCTCAAACGACAACATCTTCGATTCGAACGCGCTGTTAGCGTTCTCGGCGGTTGGTGCGCTGGAATTGATGATCGTTTGCGCGATTGTTGTCCCCAGCAGGTAGCCGGCTTGGAGATTCGGGTGGACGCCGTCAAGGAAGGACTCTTCATCCAGAAAACCATCCCGCGAAGATTCTCTTAGTATCTTCGGGCAATCCACAATCAGTACTCCGTGCTGCTCAGCGACTTCGCGGCCGGCGATTTGGTAACTTTGACGAAGTCGGATGGGAAACTGATCTCGCTCACATGCCATCTGGAAGCATGACTGCGCTTGTGCCGCCTGTCCGAGCTGGCGATGTGACTGCCCGGCCAAAAAATGAAATGCAGCGAAGTTCGGAGCGATTTTCAGGCCGTCTTCGCATGCCGAAATCGCGTCTTTCCAGCGTTCTTCGGCTTGAAGCTCCCTGGTCTGTAACCAAAGTTGTTCAACGCGACGCTTGATGTCGGCGTTTTCCGCATCGCAGAATGAAGCTAGTGGTGAGCAAGTCGCTTCGTCGGCAGCCGGGATACAAAAGACCACGGTCGTATCGTTGGCCTTCGCCCACGTGAACAGTCGCGCCAGATGTTCGCAATAGCGGAGCCGTCGTCGTCGGTCGACGAATGACGGCCATGTTGTGCTCATGAATGTGCCGTCGTCAGAAATTTGTTCGGCAGTAAACGTCGTTTGAGACAGGATGGGGCTGATCACTCGAAATGCGGGCGAGTGGATCAGGAAACGGTCAATGCCCCAGGTCGTGTTTTGCGATTTCCACAGTTCTTCGGCATCATAGAAAAATTCATTGTGTCCGGAATACACCAGCAGAAAATTCGGTTGTCGTCTAAGGTTTCGCAGCAGCGCGACGGCACCTTCCAGGTTGACGCCCGTCTCGGCCAGATTGCTGAATTCGACATTTTGGTTTGGAAATCGCTCCTGCAGTTGAAGGGTGGCAACCTGTCCGATTCCCCAGTTGGGTACATAGGGGAATCCGACTG
Organism: uncultured Planctomycetaceae bacterium; assembly: GCA_937919915.1. Classification (GTDB taxonomy): domain Bacteria; phylum Planctomycetota; class Planctomycetia; order Planctomycetales; family Planctomycetaceae; genus Fuerstiella. The sequence goes on along the minus strand of CALFOL010000718.1, from coordinate 212 downwards.
TCGTGGATCCCCCAATGGCCGCGACGCAGAACGCATGGTCACCCGACTTCGGAAGCGCTTTCGGCAATGGCTCGCTGTTTTGACGCGGTTCCAGATACAACGACATTCCTTCGACACCGATCGTGACGATCATGGCGCCGATGCACAGTCGTAGCGTTTTGGGGACCCATGGTTTCCACCTGAGTTGTCCACGACGAATCGTTTCGATGATC
>CALFOL010000717.1 GCA_937919915.1 uncultured Planctomycetaceae bacterium | reverse complement strand
TAAGGATGATCCGAAGGTTATTATGTGCGAAAACATATAAGCGACTGCTTACCTGGGCGGTAGTGAATCTGTCGGGCCGCCATCAGTTTTGATGATCCCGGAAATCGGATCCCATTCGCCTCGGTCGTTTGTGACACCGATACAAGCCTGCAATTTGCCAATCATGGCAGGGCCAACCGTGAAGCCGATATTGCCGACATCTTCGAGTTCAATGGGATTCTCTTCAACTTGTCGTTCGAAGCTGCCAGATTTCGCAACATAGACACCCCGATCAACAGACCTCCTGCCAGTGAGCCCCCAAGAATAAGAGGCGCCACGAGGGAACTCTTCTCTGTAGCTTTCACACTTTTTTTGCTGTCCGGAGTCTTTTTTTTACTGGCTTGTCCGCTGCGTTTTCGTGTTCGGGGTGGTGGTGATTCGGCCGCGCCCCAATCGTCGCCGTCACTTTCGCCATAGTTGTCGTCGTAGTCTTCCTCGTTGAATTCCGGTTCAGGCACCGGTATGCGGCTCGGCTTTCCACAACCTGGGCATTTCGCCCGCTTGCCGGCTGCCGAATCGGGAACTTTGATCGCTTTGCCACATACGCACTGCGCTCTGATTGTTATGAGTACTCCACACAGGCCTGTTGTTAAGGTGATTGAATAGTGCCAGGCATGATGGTGAATCTCAACCGGGATATCACGTCTTAGGCAAGAACGATTCTACGCACCAGAACTCCCTGGCTCATCTTCACATGCTTCCCCGGAAACGCTCACGAGCAACGAACGACGATCGTTGTCTGCCAAGAATGAGGCTACGCAACTTTTAGTTTACATCGTATCACGCTGACTTGTGGCCGCGGGAACGCGTTTCGAAGAAGAAAGCCTGGTCCCGGGAGCGAGTACCGGTCACGACATTAAGCAAACTGCTCTAGTAGGTCCTACGAAGTTCTTCGCCGAAACGGAGAGACGTCCATTTTCGTCAACGGCTCCGCGACTGACAAAGCGCGGCTCCCCCATTTCAATGTTCCTTGTGTTTATGTCGCACTGGGCAGTCTGTGAGCGGTCTCACATGACGTTCGGTTTTCGAGAATGGCTACCTGTCAGCCAGCGAAGCGATCTGCACCTGAAATCTTCCTGGCATTCGGTTCCGAATGGGACCGATTGCCAGCGACTTGAGTATCTTCTCTGGTTTTTTCGAATCAGTTTTCATTCGGTCGTGGCGCACGTCGGGATCATGGAAGTCTGTAACGGTTGTGGGGGTTCTCGGAATTGCCGTAATCGTCCCGGTGAGCCGTGTTCTACTCCAGACAACAGTTGTTCGGCGCTGCCGTGTATTTCTCCACGTGTCGTGTGCCGGCCACCGATGAATACACCAAGCATAGCGATAAAAATGCGCTTCGTCGACTGTTTGAAGGATTAGACAGCACATGTGATTTGTATTTTTGAGTTACATCAATGGCGAAATGGAGTTGCCGTTATGAAATCGATTCGACACTGTCACTATTGGGCGACCGCCGTTTTTGTCGTGTTCCTCTCCATCGGGACCACAATTCGGGCGCAGGATCCAGACCGGTATCGTCCGCCCATTCGCCCATCTCATAATGTGACAGCGAAGCTTCCATTGACGACTCTGCAAGTCGTTGAGGGCAGTTCAGATGTGCTCGTCAAGGAATTGAAGGGCATCATTATCCTTGGCCACGAAAGTCAGGTTCAGGATCCGATCAAGGCCTTCGAAGGACTCAGGATTCATCCTGCTGCCGACCTGACTGTGGCACGCGAAGATGCATTTAAGGATTCGATTCGTGGGTATCTGGGTGGCCCAGTATCGATGCGGCGCCTCAATGAATTGGCGCGTTCCATCGTGTGGGCCTATCGCGACATGCAGCAGCCAGTTGTTGACGTCAACATCCCACCAGATCAGGATATTACCGATGGTGTGATTCAGGTGGTCGTTACGGAATCTACGATTGGGAACATTCGCTTTGAAGGTAACTGTCACTTCGACACGTGTGTACTGCAACAACAAACGTGGTTGAGCACCGGCCAGAGAATCTTTGTGCCGACCATCGAAGATGAACTGGTTTGGTTTAACAAAAACCCGTACCGCAGCGTGGATGTGAAACTGGTTCCGGGAGCTGAAGCCGCCACGACGGATGTTGTCTTTCAGGTCCGGGATGAGAATCCGGTCAGCTATCATATTAGCTATGCGGACAACGGTCCTCGTGTTGCTGCGCAAGAACGACTCAGCGTTGGCTTCGACTATGCCAATTTTTCGGGAAAAGATCGGCGACTCAGCTATCAATATACCACCGATGCACATCTGAGTGGAACGGTGAACGTGCACTCCTTGAACTACGAAGCCCCGATCTTTGAAAACAGAGACTCCGTCAGTCTGTTTGCCACCTGGGGAGACATCGATACGATCTTTGACACACCGGGGGGAATGCGAACGGCACGTTCCGGCAATTACTGGCAAGTCTCCGGTCGCTATCATCACACCTTGTGTGAGGACACGTGTCGTCTGGATCGGATGCACTTTGGCATCGACCTGAAGGGAGCTGACAACTATGCGGACTTTGGTGTATTCCCGGCGATCGCATCTGGGCCGGAAGTCCACATCGTGAACTTTATGGCGGGAATTTCGAGCGAACAGAATTATGCTGACGGCGTCACAAAATACGGCGTGGACATCTTTGCCAGTCCCGGCAGCCTGCTGTCGAACAATCACTCGCGGGACCTGAAACGCATTCGGCGTGAAGCGCAATCGACCTACGCTTATACTCGAGCCTATGTTGAAAGCCTGCACAGCGTGAACTGTCACTGTGACCTGTTCTTCCGTTTGACCGGACAGTTGTCAACGGGTCCACTGATGCCGACTGAGCAGCTGGGCTTCGGTGGTTACAACAGTGTGCGTGGCTACGATGCCAGAACACTGAATGGTGACAATGGATACATTCTAAACACAGAGTATCGCACCAAACCGGTGATCGGATGTCTTGACGGAAAGCAGACATCCTTTGTTGCCCTTGCGTTCGCCGATATCGCTCAACAGGATAACTGGAGCGCGGGCGGCATTCATCCAGACGAAGAATTCTTCGCGAGTGTGGGAGCAGGCGTGCGATACATGATCGACCCGAACCTTAATGTTCGACTCGACTACGGTCTGCCGCTGACTTCTGTTCGAGGAGATCAACGCAATCAAAACGGACGGCTGCACATCGGCGCGACGTTGATGTATTGATCCTGAGCTGTAGGCTGCACGGCGCACGTAGGTTATCGGCCGGACCGAGCAACCCCCGCGATTGCCAGAGCATCGATACCACCAGGTTTCGAAGAGAACTGGCTACCACTGAACGGCCTGCCCGAGAGACGCTGACATCACCACATCAGTTTCTTCTGGTACTTGTTGCGGATGTAGATCGCTACGCTGTTGATCGTCAGCAGCACAACCAGCAGGACCAGGATTCCGCGGGCCGCCTGCGCTGTAAATTCCGGGCGGGAATCGGACGCCCAGCCGTAGACCTGAATCGGCAGTGTCGCAAATGTGTCGAATGGCACATCCGCCAGGTGAGTCGGATGCCGAAGGATATCGAGCGGAGTTTCAATTTCGCCAGGTGTTGTCCTGGTGAATGCGAGCACTCCAATCACAACAATAGGAGCGGTTTCTCCGAGTGCCCGAGACAAAGCCAGAATGACTCCTGTGGCGATACCTGGCAGGCCAGCCGGCAAAATCTGAAAGCGAATGGTTTGCCACTTGCTGGCACCAAGTGCAACCGAAGCAGTCCGAATCGAATCCGGCACAGCCTTCAACGCTTCCTGAGTCGCCACAATGATGATCGGCAGAATCAACAAGGCCAGCGTGAGTGCTCCGGTCAGAATGGTAGGCCCCAGCGGCAACAGCTGAATGTCGGTACCTGGGAACATCAGCTTCTTTCCGAAGAATCGCACCAGGACCGCAAACCCCAGAATCCCGTAAACGATCGATGGCACCCCCGCCAGATTCGCCAGGTTGAGCTTAATGATCCGCGTTACCCAACCTGATCCAGCGTACTCTTCCAGGTAGACGGCTGCTCCTACGCCCAATGGAATCGCGATCATCGCAGTGAGCAGTACCAGCCAGATGCTGCCCCAGATGCCGATCAGGATTCCTGCCTTCTCGGGATACAAAGTCGAAGGGTATCGAGTCAGGAACCCCCAATCCCAGCCGTTGACTGGTTCGCTGGAGTCCATGCTCATTGCGACGCCTTCAAGCTCCAGGCATTGCTCATCAAGCGCACACTTGATGTCTTCGTAGCGGACCGGCGGCTCAATCTCACTCAGGTCGCCAACGTCGAGATACAGGCTGATATTGCCGCTCTGATCTGTGTCTCGATTGACGCGAATGATATGTTCATGCGACAACAGCAGTGCTTCCACTTCCGCAAGCTTCGCTTCGCCCGGCATGTCGCCGTCGAGATAGACAGAGATTCCGCCTTCGTGATTCACACGAACTGCGATACTGATCAACAACACCAGCAGAATGATGAGTGCCGCCCAGGTGCAGACACGACAAACGGATGCGAACACTTTTGAGGCACGGTGTCGCTTCTTGAGCAGTGCGTCGTATTCGGATTTTGCAACGAGGCTCATTGATAGACCTCCCGGAATCGCCTAAGCACCATTTGAGACAGGATGTTCATCAGCAAAGTCATCAGAAACAACGTCAGACCAACTGCATACAGGCTTTTTTCTTCCGGACTGCCGACTTCAACGTCTCCGGACATAATGTTCACGATAAATGAGGTCATCGTCTGAGCACTATCCAGCACATTCAATGTCAGGTTTGGCTTCATGCCAACCGCCAGAGTGACGGCCATGGTTTCCCCAATCGCACGGGAAATCGCCAACAGGAATGCCGCGATAATTCCCGACAAGGCCGCAGGCACGACCACGCGCAGCGAAACGTCCAGCCTGGTGGATCCCAAAGCGTAACTGGCTTCACGCAGGCTTCGCGGAACCGCTCTCAGGACATCTTCACTTAACGAAGACACCATCGGAATGATCATGACTCCGACGACCAGTCCGCCGCTGAGGATATTGAATTGCCCGACGTGGAATCCCAGGAGATCGTGAAAGATCGGTTGCAGCACAACAGGAGTGATAAACGTCAAAGCGAAGAAGCCGTACACGATCGTGGGAATCCCCGCGAGAATTTCCAGTATCGGTTTGACGATACTTCGAGTACGTGGAGTCGCATACTCGCTGAGATAGATCGCGATCGCCAATCCCATCGGCAGACCGAAAACGCCAGCCACAACGGCGACCAGGATGGTATCCCAGACCAGCACCACGACACCGTATTTGCCAGATGAAGGAAACCATTCGATCCCGGTCAGGAAATCCGTAATGGGAATCATCCTGAAGAATTCCATGGCCCCCGTGACGAGTACGGCGATGATGGCAATCGTCGTGAGGATCGACATCGCAGCGCACGAGAAAAAGAGGAGGCGAATTGCCCGCTCCTTTAATCGAGGCCATGTTTGGCTTTTCCGCAGATTCAGACTTCCGCCGCCGCTGCTCATGTTGTCACTATTTGGCAGCTAATGCTGCTTCAAGGGCTGCGATAGACTCTGCCAGAACGTCCGGCGACAGCTGGACACAACCAGCCTTGGAAACAAGCTTCTGCCCTTCACCCAGATAGAATCGCAGGAAATCGCCCATGCCAGTATCCGACAGCCGGTTCTTGTTGACGTAGATGAAGACCGGACGAGCCAGCGGGTACTCGTAAGATTCAATCGACTTGGCGGTTGGAGCAATCGCTTCACCGTCTGAAGCGATTTTCAGAGCCTTGAGTTCCTGACGAGCTTTCAGATAGTAGCCGTAGCCGAAGTATCCCAACGCGTACTTGTCGCCGGAAACACCTTTCACCAAAACGTTGTCGTCTGTAGCCGGCTCGTAGTCTTCGCGACACTTCTTGCTGGTCTCGCAAACCATTTCCGTGAAATATTCGAATGTTCCAGATTCCCCATCTGGGCCAAACAAGGCGATGTTCTCTTCCGGCCACTCCGGATTCAGGTCTTTCCATGTGGCGACCTTGCTGTCGGGTTCCCACAGACTCTTCAGTTGAGCGAACGTCAGAGTGTCACACCAGGTGTTTTCTTTGTTGACAACAATTGAAATTCCGTCAATTGCGACGGTGAGTTCCAGGGCTTCGATGCCATGCTCTTTGCAGGTGGCAACTTCACTGTCTTTGATTCGACGAGAGGCGTCGTTGATGTCTGTGGTACCAGCCATGAACTTTTTGAAGCCGCTGCTGGTTCCCGACGGAGCCTGAACTTCAACTTTTGCGCCAGTGAATGCTTCTGCCATGGCCATTGACACGGGCCAGACAGTACTGGAACCATCGATCAGGATGGAATCTGCGTTATTAGCCCCCGCGTCGCCACCTGTTTCCGTGCTGGAGCCGGTCTCTGTCGCTGTTCCTGATCCAGCATCTTCGACGCACCCAATTGTCCCACAGATCATGAAAGCTGCCGCCACAGCGAGGCGAAAATTCAACGTTGACATCATTGTTCGTTCCCTTGGTTTCCGTTTGAAACTTCAATAATCGGCCGAAGGACAATCCCACTCGACCATCCGTGTGCAGCCGGAACAATAGCCGCGAGTGTTAAGGAATAATGAAGAAAACAATGTATCCTTGCAACGCCCTCCGAAAGCCAGTCTGAATAATTGCGGAATCCACCTAATCATCAGCGAATTCGTCTGCCGAGTCTCTCTTTTTCTTGGCCGTGTGAGTTTAGCGATTACACCTCTCTCAATTCCCGGCATTAACAATCCTATTTTGCGAACTGGGTTGGTCCCTGTGCGTCAGACTTTTAAGATGCACACGGTTTGGCACATTCGGAGTCTTTGCCGGGCTGTTGATAACGTTTCAACAACCAGGATGATCGTTCCGTATCATCATCATCATCATGCGGCCTCCAAAATCTGGCGGGCGCTTTTGAACCAGTGAGATCCCTACATTGGCTGAGACCAGCGAATCAAGAATCGGAAACGTCCCGCCGTCAGTTTCCGGTGTCGATCGCGACCTTGACATGTCTGAGCATCCGATCTGCATCGATGTGCAGAATCTGGACTTCTTCTACGGCAGCAATCAAGTGCTGTTTGACGTGTCGCTGAAGGTTGCCGAACGTTCTGTCACAGCGTTGATCGGTCCATCTGGTTGCGGCAAGAGTACATTTCTTCGCACGCTGAATCGGATGAATGAGCTCATTGAAGGCACCGTTTGTCGCGGTACGATTCTTGTCGAGGGGCAGGACATCAACGACAAATCTGTCGATGTGGTCCTCCTTCGTAAACATGTCGGTATGGTGTTTCAGAAATCCACACCGTTCCCGAAGTCCATTTTTGACAATGTCGCTTACGGCCCAAGAATTGCCGGGGAAAAGAACAAGACTTACCTTGCAGATCTGGTGGAATCATGCCTGAAGCAGTCTGCACTGTGGGACGAAGTTAAAGATCGTCTTGACGATTCTGCCATGGCATTGTCCGGTGGACAGCAACAACGGATGTGCATTGCCAGAACGCTGGCGACAAAGCCCAAAGTGATTCTGATGGACGAACCCGCGTCCGCTCTGGACCCGGCCAGTACGTCTCGAATCGAATCGCTGATCGGTGAACTGTGCACTAACTACACGATCGTGATTGTCACGCATAACATGCAGCAGGCGTCACGAGTCAGTCACAAGACCGCCTTTTTCTTCGAAGGCAAGTTGATCGAGTACGGTCCGACCATCGACATCTTTACCCGGCCCCAGGAAAAGCAAACCGAAGACTATATCACTGGCCGCTTCGGCTAGCGCGGTTTTCCTTTTCCATTAGTTCTGGCTGCGATCGTCGGACAGCCGGTCGTTGACACAGTCAGCGTTCTGTCGACATACGTGTTAGTCGCGCATCGACAGACTGCCGCAGGGCGATTGTTCCGGTAAAGCGGATTCGCTGCTTCATGGTAATTAGATCGGATGCAGAGGATGTTCAGGTCGCAGCAATGTGACAGCTGCGAAGCCGGGGAGAATCCCTGAAGTGCATAACCTGCAAGGCATTTATTGCCCCGGAATTGGCGAGCTAATTGTTACTTTTCGGCATTCCATGGCGATTCGCAGCCTAGATTCAGAAAGGACAGATCCTGCGCACTCCGCCGCACAGGGGCAGTTCTTGTTGGTCCTCGCACACAAACTGAATCTCAAGGTCTCGACTATCTTCTAAGCAATCGCTTATATGTTTTCGCACATAACAACCTGCGAATTGCCGTTGCC
>CALFOL010000716.1 GCA_937919915.1 uncultured Planctomycetaceae bacterium | reverse complement strand
TCACGCCCAAGGCTATATGCTGTCGCCACATCCGTGGCTAAAACGCGCAACGGTTCCTCGCTTACGCTTCGGGTTGGAAAAAACATCTCCCGCCGAGGCCTTAGGTTAGCCTTAGACAGATAGTAGCAAACGCATGCAGAAATCACTGGATGAAAAAATCAAACGGATTCTGGCCGATCGCTCGGTCGACGACTTTATCCTGGCAGATGCCAAAGATGCCGATATGGGATTCGGACTCGCGGCTCCTGGTGTGAATTACGGGCCCGACAAAGATCGGTTTCCGTTTCAAACCATGGATAATTACCGCGAAAACATGCGGCAGATTACTCAACAGGGTCTGGTCGACATCATGCTGATGAGCGCCAGTGTCAGCGAACAACTGACGATTGTCGAACGGCTGTTTGACGACAGCGCGGTAACACCGGCCGTGCGTGCGAACGACACGACCGACATCTGGCTGGGGCAGTCAGGTGGCTACAAGCACGAACGATCTCGCAATTTCCGGTCGGCCACGATCGACCACATCCAGTCCGGAAAACTGAACTGCGACGAAACCGAACGCACTCGCGGAGCAGACCTGGGCTTGTATTCGATCACATTTAACAATGATCGAGATCTGGATCTGGAAGCTTCCGCAGACTATCGCGAATTCCGTCTGGAAGCAGAACCCAAAGGCTTCCGGCATTTTCTGGAAGTGTTCACGCCAAACGCTCCCGGCGCCAATACACCTCCGGATATTCCTCGTTTTGTAAACGACTGCATCGCACGTTGTCTGGCCGGAGTAACCTCCATCGCACGGCCGCTGTTTCTGAAGATGCCGTACTACGGCCCCGCAGCGATGGAGCGGTTAACTCATTATGATTCGATGATCGTGCCCGGAATTCTCGGTGGTCCTGCAGGAACGACTCACGATGCGTTCCGCATGCTGTGGGAAGCCAAAAAATACGGTGCTCGAGCGGCACTGTTCGGCCGCAAGATCAACACAGCTGAGAACCAGCTGGAATTCGTAACGGTGCTGCGAGCACTCGCGGACGGTCACATCGAACCGGCAGAAGCGGTTCGGGATTACCATGGACGGCTGCAGCAACACGGCATCACGGCAAGGCGTTCACTTAAAGACGACCTGCAGCTGACTCAGGTTTTTTAGTTGGCGATGGCTGTTGGCTCAGATCGCAACCTTGGCAAAAAACCGATCCAGAAGCATTCCGAACCGCCGCAGTTCGGACTCGACTGGTGGTGTGTTTTTCGTCGCAGATGATTTTGGTGTTTCGGTTTTGGATTGATTGTTCATAACTTTCTCCTTGTTGTTTGATTGAGAACAGTTTGTCTCTCAATCTCTACAGCGAAGAATTCAACGAATTGTGACACACTTTTAGAGATGGCAAATCCACCGGGTTTTGCTAAACGAAGATCCCAATGGACAGGATTCCGCGAATTTCCGCGAGTCTATTTCTAGAACAGTTTACTTATTGTTGTGAACGATACTCGCTCGCGGGAGCAGGCTGTCTTCGATCGAAACGCGTGCCCCGCGGCCATAAGTCAGCGTAATACGCTGTAGTACACCCAATTTGGGGATCACAGCAATAAAAAGGCGGAATAATTCATGGATCGCGTGGCAATTTTCGTAGACGTGCAGAACATCTACTACACCGTAAAACAAACTTATGGTTGTCATTTCAACTATACGGCGTTTTGGAATCAGGTGACTGCCAACAGAACCGTGGTCAAGGCGTACGCTTACGCAATTGATCGCGGCGATGCGAAGCAAATGAACTTCCAAAAGATCCTGGAATCGATTGGCTTCGAAGTGAAGTTAAAGCCGTTTATTCAGCGTCGAGACGGTTCGGCCAAGGGCGACTGGGACGTGGGCATCACGCTCGATATGATTGAACATGCCACTGACATTGACATCGCAGTACTGGCGTCCGGTGATGGAGATTTCGACCTTCTCGTCACAAAGCTACGAACAGTCCACAACGTCGACGTGGAAGTTTACGGAGCAGAAAAACTCACCGCGAACTCTCTGATTCAGGCCGCTTCGCGTTTCATCCCCATCGAAGACTCGCTGTTGCTGCGCTAGCCGAAGTTCAAAATGACAAGCCCACCACTTCCTGAACTGATCGAGACAGAACCACAACTGGACGCCTTACTGGCAGAACCAACAGACGATCTGGTTCAGCTGATGAGCAACCTTGACGGCGACATCATGATCCTGGGCGTCGCGGGCAAGATGGGCGTCAGCCTGGCACAATTGGCGGCTTCCGCAATTGCGGCCGCAGGTGTCGAAAAAACCGTGTACGGCGTCGCCCGCTTCTCACAGCCTGGAGTCCGCCAGCAATTAGACAACCTCGGCATCACAACCATTGCCTGTGACCTCCTTGATCGAACGCAGGTCGCCAACCTGCCCCAGGTGCGCAACATTCTGTTTCTGGCTGGCCGCAAGTTTGGCACTTCGGGATCGCAGTCACTGACATGGGCCATGAACACGCTGGTGCCCGCCAATGTTGGTGAACACTTTCAGGCGTCAAGGATCGTTGCCTTTTCGACGGGCTGCGTCTATCCGCTGACTCCAACAGATTCTCCACCAGACGAATCTGTGCCTGCCGCACCGATTGGCGAGTATTCGCAGTCCTGCCTGGGGCGCGAACGTGCGTTCGAATATTACTGCGAATCGCGCGAAACTCCGGTTTGCATCTATCGACTCAACTATGCGATCGATCTGCGCTACGGAGTCCTCCACGACATCGCTGTAAAGATCTGGCAGGAAGAAGCTGTCGACAACAGCGTCGAAGCATTCAACGTCATCTGGCAGGGTGACGCCAATCGCCAGGCGTTGCTGTGCCTTGAACACTGCACGGTCCCCGCCAACATCATGAATGTCACCGGACCGGAAATTCTGCAAACCGAATCCGTCGCGAAGCAACTCGGACGACTCCTGAACAAGCCGGTCCGGTTCACCGGCAACCCGGGACGATTGTCTTATCTCAGCGATAGCTCAAAGGCCGCGCAGCTCTTCGGAAGCCCCCGCGTACCAGCCGAACAATTGATCAACTGGCAAGCTCATTGGGTGAAGATCGACGGCCGTTCTCTGAACAAGCCAACACATTTCGAAGTCAATGACGGAGACTTTTAAGGTCTACTCCCGCGCGTGTTCCGCACCACAACAACGACACTCACCAATGCAAATTCACGATATTCCACAAACCATTCGAGACACCGTGCGTCAGGGATGTGTGATTCCCGCCACGCCGCTGGCCCTTGATGCTAATCGGCAATTCGATCGCCGACATCAGACTGCCCTGCTGCGTTACTACATTGATGCTGGTGCTGGAGGAATCGCCATTGGCGTCCACACAACACAATTCGCGATTCGCGAGCCTGCCGTCGGATTGTACGAACCCGTGTTGACTCATACGTCACAGGTGATCGACGAGTATTCGAAAACGACGGGCCGCGAAATCTTCAAGGTCGCCGGAGTCTGTGGGGAAACCAACCAGGCACTGCAGGAAGCAGCGTTCGCAGTTTCCGCGGGCTACCACGCCTGTCTGCTGAGCTTAGCAGCACTCCCCGAGGCCAGTGTGGAAGAACTGCTGGCGCACTGTCGAGCCGTTTCGCAGATCATGCCGGTCATCGGCTTCTATTTGCAGCCAGCGGTCGGTGGCCGAATTCTTCCCTACGCATTCTGGCGAGCGTTCGCAGAAATCGACAACGTCATCGCAATCAAGATCGCGGCCTTCAATCGATATCAAACCCTGGATGTGGTCCGCGGGCTCTGCGATGCCGGACGGGAAGACGAAATCACGCTGTACACGGGCAACGACGACAACATCGTCGCAGATCTGCTGACCGAGTATCGCATCCAAACTTCGCAGGGCGCAAAATGTGTGCGATTTCGCGGCGGGCTGCTGGGCCACTGGGCCGTCTGGACGAAGTCTGCCGTCGAGCTGCTGAACCGAGTCCATCAGACTCTGCAGGCTTCGGAAAACGTGCCGGCCGAATTACTGAGGCTCAACATTGAGGTCACGGATTGCAACGCAGCGCTCTTCGATGCGGCCAACAACTTCACAGGCTGCATCCCGGGAATTCACGAAATCCTGCAACGTCAGGGATTGTTGCCTGGGACATGGTGCCTGAACCCCGAGGAAATCCTGTCGCCGGGACAAAAGCAGGAACTTGACCGAGTGATCGCTGCGTATCCCGAATGCAACGACGATGATTTTGTACGGGCGAATCTCGATCGCTGGCTGCAGTAGACGGTCAAAAACCGGCTCGGGGACACTACCTGGCTTCGGATCCGGCGAAATTCGTCAGGTCTTTGGCATTTCCGTGACGACTGTGTCAAACTGGACCGGCCACGATGACAGCATCCGACAGTCATCAGTGGTTTCCCGCCCGACACATTCCCGAAACGGAATCCTGCCATGCTTCGTCTTCGCACCTTTATCGTCGCGCTGTGGTCACTGCTTGCATTCAGCGCCACCACACATGCCGACTGGCCCGCCTATCTGAACGGTAACGATCGAGCTGGCTTCACTGCTGCGAAGATCGAGCTGCCCCTGAAGCATGCGTGGACGTACAAAGCGGCCAGCAAACCGGAAATGGCGTGGTCCGGTCCGCGTGATGCAGCCATCGAAGGGCACCAGATGAAACATCGTGTCAACTTCGACGACGCGATGCAGGTCGTGATCTCAAACGGTCGCGCTTACTTCGGCAGTACAGTTGACCATCGATTGCACTGTGTCGATGCGAAATCCGGAGCTCCCATCTTCAGCTTCTATACCGACGGACCGATTCGCCTCGCCCCCACGCTGGCATTTGGCAACGTGTATTTCGGTTCCGACGACGGCATCGTGTACTGTCTGAAAGCGGACAGCGGAGAGGTCGTCTGGAAAATGCGTGTTGGCCCAAAAGACGACCGACTGCTTTCACGCGGCGAAATGATCTCGCGCTGGCCCGTGCGAACAGGAGTGCTGATTGATGGTGAGACCGCGTACTTCGGAGCCGGCGTGTTTCCGCACGAAACAATCTATCTCTGTGCTGTCAGCGCAGCGACTGGCAAGATCATCTGGAAAAACGACACGATCAGCGAACAGGACGCGGGCAGAAATGATCTGACGCCGCAGGGGTATTTACTATCCAATGATGACCTGCTGTTTGTACCGTCGGGGCGATCACTTCCAGTTGGGATCTCAAAGACTACAGGCGACATTGTCTTCCAGAAAAAACACTCGTGGCGAACAACCGCGGGCGGCGTGGTCGGCGGCACAAAGGCGTTGCTGGGAGACAACCAGATCTATGCTGGAGGACCGCATCACTTTCTGGCCATGGATGAAAAAACGGGGAACGTGGGAGCGTCCTGGATCAACGGTCGCCAGATGGTTCTGGCCGGTGAGCTGGCCTATCTGATGGACGGTGAAAGAATCTTCGGCGTCAATCGAGCCGAACACGCCACAGCGAGTCAGGAAAAGCAGAAGTGGTTTCTGAAAGCTCGGGGCTTGAGCGGTGATCAGAAAAAGCTGGCCGAAGCCAAACTGAAAATGGAGGAGTACACCAGGGTCGGCGTTCTCTGGGAATACGCCAGCGACTTCGACGACGTCCTGATTGCCACGGACAATCTCGTGTTCGCCGGTGGTCAGAATCAGCTGGTTGCGTTGGATCGGACAAGCGGTAAGAAGGTGTGGGAACAAACCGTCGAAGGCAACGTGCGAGGACTTTCCGCTGCAGACAACGTTCTGACAGTCAGCACAGACGCGGGCCACGTGTATTCATTCCACAGCGAACAACCAGAAAACACAGCTGCGACAACATGGCCGAAGCCATACACGGCTCCCTTTGCCGATGACGAATGGACGAAGGTCTACAAATCCGCCGCGAAGCAGATTCTCGATCGCAGCAAACAACAAACGGGGTACTGCCTGGTGCTTGGCAGTGAGAACGGTCGCTTGGCGTTCGAGCTGGCTCAACAGAGCAATCTGACGGTCATCGGCGTGGAACCCGATGCCAACAAAGCGAAGGCGTCGCGAGAAGCGCTCCAGAAAGCGGGTATCCATGCCACACGAGTCACAATTACATCAGCACCGCTGGACCAGCTGCCCTTCGCGAACTACTTCGCCAACCTGATCGTCTCCGATTCACACCTGCTGACAGGCCAGCTGCCCTGCGGCCCCGAGCAGGTCGCACGCCTGCTGAAACCCTGCGGCGGCACGGCGATACTGACTCGCGCACACAACGCTGCGAATTCGGACGCGAATGATCAGGGCATGATCGAATGGCTGACGCAGTTGTATCTGGAAGACGAAGGCGATCTGATTGCCGACGCCCCCACATTCATGTTGCGTCGCGGAAAACTGGCAGGGGCCGGAGATTGGTCACACCAATACGGCAACGCGGCCAACACGTCCTTTGCAGACGATCAACGCATCAAGGAAGGTCTGGGAGTACTGTGGTACGGCGATCCCGGACCAAGTGCGATGATCAACCGACACGAAGCCGCCGGCGCACCGCTTTCGACTAACGGACGGATGTTCATTCAGGGCACCGACAGCGTCATGGCGTATGACGCATATAACGGCACGTTCCTGTGGGAGTACAAGAACCCGGGCGCGATTCGCACAGGAGTCTTCAACAATCGCGAAACGCACAACCTTGCCGCCAGCGATGATGCTCTGTATGTGGCCGTTGAAGATACGTGTACCGCACTCGATGCCGCCACGGGCAAAGTCATGGCCACGTACAAAACGCCGGAATCTTCGGATGGCATCGAACGAGCCTGGGCCTATCTGGCTTACGATAACGGGCAGTTGTTTGGAACCAGCACCATTCGCGAAGAACTGGAAACGCGGATGCGGCGGCGAGGCCTGACCGTGAAGAGTCAGACGGATGCTGTCTTCGCGGTCGACGTAAAAACGGGCGAACGCGTGTGGACATACCGCGGCGACAACATCCTGCACACTACGATCGCCATTGGTCCGAAACGAGCGTACTTCGTCGACAGTTCTATCACACCGGAAGAACGACAGCAGCTGTATCTTCAGGACAAAGGAAAGCTGAAGGCACTCACGGGCGACGCGGCAGAGAAAGCCGAAGCCGAGATGAAAAAACTCGACGTCCGAAAGGCCGTTGCGCTGGACCGCAAGACTGGTAAAAAGCTGTGGGAGAATCCCGTCAACGTCACTGACACAACAGACGTCAGTGCTGGTGGAGGCAGCCTGACCCTGATGTACGCCAACGAACACGTGGTCCTGTGCGGTGCCAATGCCAACGGGCACTATTGGAAACAGTTTCTGGCTGGCGAATTCGACAAACGCAAACTGCTGGTGCTGAATGCGGCAGACGGCCAGGAACTCTGGTCGAAAAACGCCAACTACATGAATCGACCCGCCGTCGTGGGCAGTGATATTTTTGCAGAACCGTGGGCCTTCGACCTGCATTCCGGAAAGCCAAAGACACGCATGCATCCTGTCACCGGCAAAGACAGCGACTGGCGATTCAGCAGACCAGGACATCACTGTGGAATCATCACTGCCACACCGAACATGATGTTCTTCCGGTCCGACTTCATAGGATACTACGACCTTTATCAGGACAGCGGCACGCGGCACTTTTCCGGACAACGATTGGGTTGCTGGGTGAACGCGATTCCGGGCAATGGCCTGGTGATGATTCCGGAAGCCAGTGCCGGTTGTGTGTGTCAGTTCTCGATTGCTTCAACTGTAGTCATGGAACCAAAGAAACAGAATAAGTCGTGGGGAATCCTGAGTGCCGTCGGGCCGTCGACTCCTGTTCGCCGCATGGGAATCAACTTCGGTGCTCCGGGAGATCGCAAAGACGGTGCGGGTAAGGAATGGTTTTCGTATCCTCGCCCGGCGTCTCGAGGTCGGCTGGAATACGTCTTTGACCTTAAGCCGGACGTGAACGCGGGCGGAGGCTGGTACAGTCGCAACGCCGAATCCGTCAGCGTTGCGGGTGATGACGAGCCGTGGTTGTTCACATCGGGCGGACGTGGCCTGAAGAAATTCGAAATCCCGATGCTGGGCAAAGACGACGCGGCTCGGTCGTATCGCGTGCGGCTGTACTTCGCTAACGTGGACGACAAAGACACAGGCCCGTTTGATGTAAAATTGCAGGGACAAGTCGTGGCATCCGCGGTCAACATCCCGACAGCGAACGCGGGGCCTGTGAAGCCGACGATTAAAGAATTTGAGGGCGTGCAGGTGACGGAGAATCTGCTTGTGGAACTGGTCGCAGACAGCAACACGACGGCCGTTCTGTCCGC
>CALFOL010000715.1 GCA_937919915.1 uncultured Planctomycetaceae bacterium | reverse complement strand
GGTTAATCGCCCAGAGCCAATGTTTTCCTTGCTCATATTTCCGGACAGACTCTTAGTGTTCACCCGCCTGAGTATGGATTGGGCTATTCCGAGGCCCGCCAACCGGTATCGAAGTTGAAACCGGAATCCTGCGGCTTCTGTTCCACCGGTTTCTTAGGCGTGGCGGTTTCACGAAACGGATCGTCGAATGGATTTGTCGTCGCGGTCGGCTTCGGTGCCATGACTGGTTTGCGTTCGTTGCTGCTGAACGAATTCCATTGCTGTTTTGGGTCGTTTGGGGCATCAACTTTCGGCGTCGGTGGTTTCGGCCGAAGTGCCGCGCCAAATTCCTCAGCAAGCGGGTTGCGCTGTGCGGGAGTGATCCTGACTCCGGACATCGGGGTAATGTTCGAGGGCGGCGGACTTCCCATCCCCTGAATGTCTGGTGACAAGGCAGCAAACGGGTCCGGGCCGAAGTCACTCATTGATGATCCTGAGGCATTTCCCAATGGGGACTCTGCCGGGACTTCGAATTCCGGCGTGGTTGGTGTTGGGACAACCCAATTGGCCTGAGTCGTCGCAGCGCTTTGGATGAGAGGCTTGGCGACTTCTGATTCAGTATCCAGAGATCGTCGCGGATTGCCAAAGCCAAGTTCCGGCAGCGACGGCATTTCGGGATGAGGTTCGATGGCGACTGCCTGAGCCTCACGAGCAGCACCGATCAGCGGTATAGCTCGTTCTTCAGCCACCTGAGCCTTTTGGTTCCATTCTGCGTACTGCCTGGCGAACAGCTCGTTCATGTCTTCATCGAGGTTCTTTGCGGTTTCCGTCATGCCACTGGCGACAGCCTGCCCCTTCACGAATTCGGCGAATTCCTCCATGTCAGGGGAGTCTGCTGCCGCTGTTTTTCCAGCAAAGTCGTTCCGTGACGGCCCGACCTCAGTGGAAATCACGTCCCCCAACCCACGCACGCGGATGCCCGCGAATTCGTCTTTGCCAGTGGTGTTCGGGCGGCTGTGAGAAGCCGGCATTGCGTTGGCCGAGTCCGAGTCGCTGTCAGGATTCAGATCGGCTACTGCGACGACGCCGGACGTTCCGGATAGCGAACTGCGGGCAGCGGGTTTCTCTTCGTCATCCATCTCCGCGACGGCGGATCGGTCCAGGAACGGATCCTTTAACTGCGCGTAGTCTTTCCGAGTCAGTTCGCGAAACTTCGAACAACCGGTGATTGTTGAGGCAAGGATGATCAGAGCGATCAGGTGAGTGTTTTTATGCATCGCGATTCCCTCCGCGACTTTCTTTTTTGAACATCTCTGGAAGAGTCAGAGACAGCGATCCTTCGCTGTTCCTCGAATTCTGTTTTCGATTCGCCACAGTTAGTTCCGAGGAACCGGCTGATTCGAAGCGGATCGACCATGAAACCGTCGGTTAAAGACGTCGGGGTCAAATTCATCATGCCGTGTAGCGATCACGGCTTCTGTGGTCAATTGTTGAACTGCTAAGTCTCGATCTCTTGGTGTTTCGTGGGGGATTATCAGGTGTCCGCCGTCCTTCAATGTCGTAGAAGTGTTGTCATTTGGGGCGAACGCCGTTCGTATAATGGGCTCCGCGACTTCGGCTTTCGAAGTCGCTCTGCCTGGTTGCCCCCCGATTTCTGCAGCGACGCCAGCGATCCACTGATCCAGAAGTTTCAGTTGCTCTCGCCCCGATGTTCCCGGAAACAACGATACCTGACTGCCGCCGTGCAGACCGACTGCCACCTTCAGCAGAGGGCTTTCGTCAGGATTGTCAGCATCGATCTGCTTCAGTACCGCGGCCAGGTTTTGCTCGGCAATTGCCGCTGACGAACCGTTTCTGACGTGTACGATGGAGAACCCGTTGCGGCCGGCGCCGTGGCAGCGGCCGTTGCCGCATTTATTCGACAGCAGCGGTTGCACGCGTCGTGTGAATGTCACTGCCAACGGTTCTGGTAGTCCGCCCAGAGAGCGTCGATCCGGCAAGATGTTTCGCATTCTGACTTGCTCTGCAAGGCGTTGAGCGGCTTCATCGTTCGAGGCACCGGGCAGCTTCTGCTGATGTCGGTTTTCTTCCCGCGTCAAACCTTCCAGCATCAACCGGGCAGTCTCGTGATCTGGATTCAGAAATCGGGCGTCCAGTAGTTCCTTTTTGGCATACGATGGTAGTTCGTTAGCAATGCACCATCGCGCTAACTCAATATGACTGTTTGGTGTCAGGTCCTGAATCGACGCTCGCATCTTTAAGTAGGCGTCTTCCATACTGCTGGCCTGAAATCGGATCTGGCCTTCCGCAATAAACATGCGCCCAGGATTCAACGCCACATCGAACCCGCCGGTGCGACGTGTGAAGTGCCCTTTGACCACGTTGCCGTTATTCAGTATCAATAACTGTTGCGATCCGTTTTCCCTGCGCAAAGGCAGATCCTCAGTCGCTGGAGAAATTCCAACACTGTTAGCGACAGCGATCGTTGCGATGAAAATCAGAGTTCGCATGAGAGAAAACCAGTAAAATACAGGTTCGTTGGTTCCTGGAGAATCCGCAGCGTGGGTGCGGATTGGCTGGACGGTAATGGCATGCGGCAAATCGGGTCAAGATGAGCTGCCGGGGCATCGTCGACCACGGGGGCACGGACATTGCCCGGAAGGCTTTGTACGAGTGGTTCGCCGTGTTGCTTGACGTCAACCGGCAGATTATGCCGGTTTCTGCGCGGGGCTGCGTTCAAGCAGATAAAACGCACTGTCTGCTCTCAGATTGGCGGCCCAGGCCTTGTCGACACTGCGACCGCGAATGATCGGCCGCTCTTTCACGATTTGCAGGCCAATGCTCTCCATCAGTTCTCGGAAGTCGAACATTGACATGAAGTGCAGGTTTGGTGATTCATGCCATTCGTACGGCAGCGCCTGAGTAATCGGTGTGCGGCCTTTCCGCAGAACTTCCAAACGCACGCGCCAGTGTCCGAAGTTTGGCACAACGACCAGTCCACGATTTGCCACACGCAGCATCTCCATCAGCAGCTGACGAGGATTCTGTACCTGTTGCAATGTCTGGCTCAGCACGGCAAAGTCGAAAGTGTCTGACGGAATATCAGCCAGCCCTTTGTTCAGGTCTGCTGCGACGACTGGTAACCCACGCTGAATGACAGAGTTCACGTTCTTTTGTTCGAAGTCGATGCCCACAACATGACATCCCATTTCCTGATGCAGCCTGTGCATCAGGCGTCCGTCACCGCAACCAAGGTCAATCACACTGCTTTCGCGATCAATATGGCGCATAATCAGCTCGTCAACGAGCTGAACAGAGGGGTCGGGAAGTTGATATCGTGCCATCACGCCTGCTCCAGAAATGGTCCGACCATTTCATTCAGTGGTCCGAGATCAATCAGGAAGGAATCGTGCCCGAACGGACAGTGCAATTCAGTGAACGAGACGTGTTTTCCAGCCTGTAACAACGCGGACACAAGTTCTTTGCTCTGACTCGTCGGGAACAGCCAGTCCGTATCGTATGACGCCACCAGAAAACGCGCCTGCACGTTTTTGACAGCTTCTGCGAGCGATTCGTAGCCTTCCGACAGGTCAAAGTAGTCCATCGCCCGCGTCAGATACACATAACTATTAGCGTCGAACCGCTGCACAAATCGCTTGCCTTGGTAGTGCAGGTAGCTTTCGATCTGAAACTCCGTTTCCTTCTGCATGTCATATGCGAAGCGATCGCTGTCCTGTAAACGTCGTCCAAACTTCAGCTCAATCGAATCTTCCGACAGGTAGGTGATGTGCGCCACCATGCGAGCCAGCGCCAGTCCGTACCGCGGGCCTTCCGAATCATAGTATTGGCCCTTCAGGAACCCGGCGTCTCCATAGATCGCACGTCGCCCGACGGCGTTGAATGCGATTCCCTGTGCAGCCAGTTTAGGCGCCGAAGCCAGCACCACACAGGCGCGCAGCTGATCCGGAAATCTGACTGACCAATCCAGTACCTGCATGCCGCCCAGACTGCCGCCGACAACTGCCAGCAGCTGTTTGATTCCTAGATGCCGCACCAGTTCCGAATGCACGCTGACAATGTCGGACACCGTGAGAAACGGGAAATCCAGGCAGAAGCGTTTTCCGGAAATAGCGTCCACGCTGCCAGGACCAGTCGTGCCCTGACAACCACCAAGGACATTGCCGCAGATCACGAAGTACTCATTGGTATCCAGAGCTTTTCCGGGGCCGATGAAGCCGTCCCACCAGCCAGGCTTTTCATCGTCAGCAGAATGCAGGCCGGCGGCGTGAGCGTCTCCCGTTAGTGCGTGGCAAACGTAGACGGCATTGTTCTTGTTCGCGTTGAGTGTGCCGTAGGTTTCGTAGGCCACAGTCACGGACGCCAATTCCGCGCCGATCTGAAACTGCAGCGGGTGATCATCAGAAAATAGCCTGGCGAACCGGGTTTCCACGATTCCCACAGACGCCGGGACGGCATTGTCGCGCTCGTCGTGAGGGTTGGAAGGCATGCGATTTCGTTGAGCGAACAGAGATCAGGCGACAAAACGTTGCGTTTTTGTGATGAGCTGAGTTGGTTAGACTACATCCCGGAAGGGCTGCCAGAATCAGCAGACTGCCTACCGGCGACAGATTGTACCGACGAAAACCAGCGTTTTCGACGGACTGCGCACGAAACCTCGCAGGATTAGAAACCGATTCAGCTGAACAAGTTGAAAATGCCGAATAGATGAATACGGGCACTTCTACCAGATAGGAAAACACTGGCGGTATGCTCCTCACCCTGGGGCCCGCAACCTCATATTGCACTAAAAATTGGGCTTGCCGTAAAATCCACCAATGGAAACTATGCGCAGCGCGGCTTTGACCGGCGTAGCGAGCAGACAGCAATCATCTGGCAGGGAGGCTGAGATGTCAGGTATACGTACAAGAAACACGATGACAGTCGATGCAATCGCCCAACACCTTGGCGCGACGGTTATTGGATCGGCGTCCCTCACAATCAGCGGTGTGAACTTTATCCAACGCGCCAGCGAATACGATCTCGCGTTCGTGGGTGATCAAAAGAACCTGAGGCGCGTGAAGTCCACTGCCGCCATGGTAATCATTGCTCCGCATGCTGTGGCAGCCAGTCTGGCGGAGTATTCCGACAAGACCTTCCTGTTGGTTAATGATGCAGAACCCGCGTTTCTGCAGATCGCCGAATTGCTGTTACCGAAGACGATCATCAAGCAGATCGGAGTATCGCCGCAGGCTGTGGTGTCGGAATCGGCGATCATCGGAGCCAGGTCGAACATTCATCCGTTTGCCGTCATCGGCGACAACGTCCAAATAGGCGAAAACTGCAATATCGCATCTGGCGCAGTCATCGGCGATGGATGCATCCTGGGTGATAACGTTGCAGTCGATGCGAATGCAGTGTTGTACCCAAACTGTGTCATCGACAGTGATGTGCAGATCCAGTCGACCGCTGTTCTGGGACCGGAAGGTTTCGGATATCGCACAGTGAACGGTGTTCACGAACGATTGCCACACGTCGGAATCGTGCACGTCGAATCAGACGTACAGATTGGTGCCGGCACCACTATCGACCGAGCCAAGATGGGGGCGACTGTTATTGGTTCCGGCACACGACTCGACAATCAGGTCATGATTGCTCACAACTGCCAGATTGGAGACCACAATCTGATTTGCTCGCAGACGGGTGTCGCTGGTTCTTCGACCACGGGTAGCTATGTGGTCCTGGCTGGTCAGGTGGGCGTTGCCGATCACGTAACGATCGGTGCTCAGTCGATCATCGGGGCAAAATCGGGGGTGCATCGCGACATGCCCGCCAGCGGAACATTCCTGGGCAGTCCGGCTCGCAAAGCTGAAGAAGTGTTCCTCGAAATGAGTGCTCTCAGACGATTGCCGCAGATCAGGAAGACGGTAAAGCAGCTGGAAAAACAGGTCGCAGAACTGCAGGGACAGATTCAGCAATTACTGGCGGCGCAAGCCGACGCGGGGACAGTTGCAGTTAAGAACGCTGCCTGACGAATCTATTGGATCAATCTGGCAGATCGCGTCGACAATAGAAGTGACATGAATCAAACGTACGAATATCAGGACATCATTCCGTTTCCGACGGAACGGATTACTACAGTGGGCAACATGGAACCAATTCGCATTGGACTGTTGGCGGGCGGTGGGCGATTCCCTGTTGAATTCGCTGAAGCTGCTCGGGCCGCTGGTCATTTCGTTTTCGGTCTCGGTGTTGCCGGCATGGCCACCGAAGAACTGGCCGAAGCCTGTGATGAATTCAAACTGTACCCGTTGGCTCGCATCGGCAAGGCGATTCGCCTGTTCAAAAAGGCGGGCGTGCAGCGGATTGTGATGGCCGGAAAGATTGAAAAGACGGTGCTGTTTCATCCATTTCGATGGCTGCGACTGTTGCCGGACTGGCGTACGTTGCACATGTGGTTTCGCTACGCAAAAGCCAACAAAAAAGACGACACCATTTTGCTCGCCATTATTCGTGAGTTTGAGCGGGACGGTTTCCATTTTGATTCAGCCCTGGATTATGCACCGGAGTTACTCGTGAAACACGGATTTCTGACCAACAAAAAACCAACTGCGTCACAATGGCGCGATATTCACTTTGGCTGGGACCTGGCACGCGAAATGGGCCGCCTGGATGTTGGGCAAACCGTTGTCGTGAATGACACGGCTGTGATCGCGATTGAAGCGATTGAAGGGACAGATAAGTGTATTCGTCGGGCGGGTGAGCTGTGTCGACGAGGTGGTTTCACCGTGGTGAAAGTTGCCAAGCCGAAACAGGACCGCCGCTTTGATGTACCGACGATTGGCGTGGATACGATTAAGTCGATGCACGAAGCGGGTGGTCGCATTCTGGCAATTGAAGCCGGTCAAACGATCATACTGGAACCTGAAGAAGTCACCAGAATCGCGGACAAATTCGGCATCGCTATTGTCGCCGTGAACACCGAAGAACTGGCTCTGCGCGTCGCTGCGTGACTGGGGCTTCCAGTCGCAGTCTGCCTGTGTCCAAAACTGCCGCTGGAAGCCCAAGTTACGGTCGTCAATACGGTGGAAACAAGCGACGGAACCCGTGGCACAGCACCACGACAAGAAAGAACAGGTTCCGCAGCAGCGCGGCGAAAACGTTCAGTTTGATCGGCTGTTGGCGGACCCCGTCCGTCGATGATTTGTAAAGCTGATCCGCAAGTCGCTGTATCCAATGCACACTTCGCGGCCAGTCGCGAATGTTCGATACCCATTCCTCAGGAATGCTTGATGGGCCATTCGCGGCACCAATAATGCCCCCAACGATCGCCGCCGTCGTATCGGCATCTCCGCCGCATCCGATCGCTGAAGTCACAGCAGCGCGGTAGTCAGCAGGATTCGTCAGCCATGCATGAATGGCAACCGGCACTGTGTGGTATGTATAGCCACTGACGCCGTTTTCGCAGCCGCAACCTGCTGCGTAGTCCAGCGTTGATTCTCCCTTTGCCACGCTACTCACGACATTGCGAAGCAACGTGGTCAGCTCTTTCCCCTCTCCGCCAACGATCGTGGCGAGTTGATCGACATATTTTTCTCCGTCTACGGAACTCTGCCGAGCCGTGAATGCAGCCAGGGCGATTGCGATCGCGCCGAATTCCGCTTTGGGATCGGAGTGTGTCATTCGCGATGAAGCGACAACGAATGGAAGCATCGTGTCTACGTCGTCAAACACCGCGCCAAAGATGGCCGAACGCATCGCGGGACCGTTGCCAGCTGAGAACACGCCGCTTGATGCCGGGTATGCGCCGAGCCAGAGTTTCAGGCAGGCACGAAATGTTGCCCGACCAATTCCCGCTGGCAGCGAAGCGAACCACCAACGCATCCGCCCTGCCAGATCGTGAGTGAACTTCTCACAGTCGAAGTGCGACGCGATGAGCGCCTGAGCCACCATGCAGGTGTGTTCTGTGTCGTCCGAAAGCATCCCGAAGCGACCCAGAAACCGGTGCCGGTCGGGAGGTCCCAACAGTCGCGGCGAGCGTTGTCGAGACACGTTTTCGTAAGGCAGGCCGAGTGCATCACCGACTGCTGTGCCCATGAGACAGCCGATGATGTGCGATTTTTCCATGATAGTCAGCCCTCTTGTTGATCCTTCAGCCGGTCGTCACGATCGATGCCACAGAACTGGCGATGCTGATCTCTGGCATTTCTCACTCGTCCACCAAGCGCCGCAAATGGCTACCGAGACGCCTCGGCAGGCGATGGCGTGGCACGTCGGGATCAGAAGATGGC
>CALFOL010000714.1 GCA_937919915.1 uncultured Planctomycetaceae bacterium | reverse complement strand
TTCGATCGAACTTTTTGGAAGTACCCGTTGCTGATCCGCGGTCGGTCCTGTTTGAACCGTAACGGCCTTCTTGTCTTCGGAAACGATGTTGCCGGAAACATACTTGCCGGTATTCATTTCAAACATGAACTTGCGATACTTCTCTTCAATCGTTTTGGAAGGCTCAATAATCTCCTGCAACACGGCCTTCGCGTTGCCTTTGTGCTTCTTAACGACTTCGGCCAGATCCGGACCCACAGTTAGGCTTGGACCATGCGAATGCCCTGCATGAGCGTGGTCATGAATGGCCGCAGGAATGGCATCAGCACCAGTGATTTGATGGCACTGAGCACAGGCCAGTTTGGTAAACAGCATCTGCCCCTGCATGAAATTGCGGTGCTGGCCGACTCGCTTCAGGTCACCTTCCAGGTCGCTTAGTTTCCATTCGGTCGTTTTAACGACCGGCTTCGGATTCTTGACGAGGAATTCCTTCAGGTTGTCCGTCACATACATCGTGCCTCGCATCAACAGGTGATGTCCGGGGAACGAACAGATGTAAGGATACGCACCTTCTTCGGTCGGAGCCGTAAATTCGATCACTTCTTCCTGACCGTAGTCAACCAGCTTGCTGGACCACAAAATGCCGGGACTGTCTGGTACGTAGTTGACAGCAAAACCGCCGGCCCCGAGAGCCATCGCTTTCAGGCCGATGTCGTTGTCTGTACCGGGCTTCACCAGCAGAATGTTGTGCGGCATGAAGTCGGCGTTGGCGAATGTCAGCTTCACCTTTTTGCCAGGCTTCACGGTCAGTTCTGTAACGTCGTAACGCATCTTTTCCGGAATCGTGCCGATGCGGATCGTTGTCAGTTCCGGTGTATCGCTCAGAACGCCGGATTTTTTAGCCGCCATCAGTAGTTCACCGGCAATCACGCCGCCTCGCATCGTGCTTTCCACGTTGAACCACAAGTGCTTCACCGTGTTCGCTGCGATACGAGCGTGAGGATCCGGAGATTTCAACAGTTCGCCCATCAGTTGGTAGTCTCGATCGTTGTGCTGCTGATGAACCCACAGAGCTTCCAGCAGATGATGTGCGTCAGCCGGATCGTTTGGATCGAGCGTCTTCACCCATTGCTTCGTCGCGGCGATGACTTCTTTGGTATCACGTTCACTGAGTTCCACACGGGTTCGATGGCGAATGGAATCAACAGGCGATTTCAAGTTCTCCAGCAAAGCTGCGACAGACTGACCGTCGACGGCGACAGGCTTCTGCAGCGGTCGGCCAACTGCGGTTACCCGATAGATGCGGCCGTGAGCGTGGTCGCGATTGGGGTCGCGAATATTGTGTTGCATGTGACCGATGATGGCGTTGTGCCAGTCACTGAAATACAACGAACCATCCGGCGCGAAAATCGCATCCGTCGGTCGAAAGTTTTTATCGCCGCTCATCAGCAGCCCACGTGACTTGTCTTCCGTTTTGGAACCGTCTGCGTTTACTGTTGTGACAGTTAGCTCAGCGCCTTCGGGTTCACCCCAGACGGCGCCAGTTTGCGGATTACGATCCAGGTGGTAGTGCTTGATGCCAAGGAAACCGATCACGTTGCAGATCAGGAAGTCACCTTCCATCGATTCCGGGAAGTGCGTGCTGCTGACCACTTCGCAAGCGGCCACCGGACGAACTTCCTTCTTCAGCAGTTCGTGCATTTTGAAGCCGTTGCCTTCAGAACGAACCTGATACGCTCGACCACCAGTGCCGTCGGTCGCATAGTGGTAGCCCCAGCGGTCAAATGCGGTGCCGTGAGGGTTCGGTGAATTGGTGGCGTGCATCGATATCGTGAAACGCCGCGGATCGAAGCGGTACATCGCGGAGGCTGCGGTTTGCAGCGAAGGTCCCCACGGGTGTTCGTGATTGTGCTGCATAAAGATACCACTCTGCCAATAGATCGCACCATCGGGACCGGCGATCAGGTTGTTTGCAGCGTGATGAGTGTCCGACGAATCGAGCCCCTGCAGCATGATGGTGCGAACATCGGCTACGTCGTCTCCGTCGGTATCTTTAAGGAACAGAATTTCCGGTGTGCACGTCACAATGACGCCACCGTTCCAGAATTCAAAGCCCAATGGGTTTTGCACGCGAGCGAACTCGGTGATTCGATCTGCTTTGCCGTCGTCGTTATCGTCGTGGACGATGAGCAGAGCGTCGTTCATTTCTTTTTGAGGTTCCCACGTCGGGTATGTCGGCCACACTGCGGCCCACAATCGGCCTTTGGTGTCGAACTGCATCTGCACAGGGTTCACCAACTCAGGGAACTGAGATTCATCGGCAAACAGGCTGACTTCAAAACCATCGGCAACGGCCATGTACTTCATACCGTCTTCGCCGCTGATGTAATCCAGCTTGCCTTCCTTCATCGCGTTGGAACTCTTGCTGCCGCCGCCGACGTTCGAAATCACTTCGACCGCCTTTGGCACGTTGCTGTCATCGACAGGCACGTCTTTGCCATTCGCCAGAGACCAAACGTGGGTGTCGCGGTTCATGGTCATGACGTCGAGCATCGACAGTTCGTGCTGCAGTACGACCGCGTTGGTTTGGTCGTTGACGAATTTCAGCGTAGAACGTCCGCCCCACACGTCGTTGCCGTCGCGAGCACGATAGCGGTTGTTCCAGTGATGGCTTTTGTCCACCACGGCATCTCGCAGCGATTCCATTGATCCCGAAGCGTTAATCGGTTCGCCCAGCAAAGAAGTCGCGATAACTTCGGCGAGTTGGCGATTTCCTTCCGGTGTCATATGCACACCGTTAAGCGTTAGCGGAGTACTGGCTGCCTTAAAGAGATCGAGTGATGGATGAAACAGGTCAACGAATGCAACGCCCGCTTCTTTGGCCGCAGCTTCGGTCGCCTTCGTGTAAGCTTCCAGCTGAATGTTGTGAGCCTTGCCATCCGGGACGTTCGGACTACCAGTGTTTTCATGAGCGGTCGGGCTGAACAACACGATGCGCGGGAACGATTTTCCGTTGGCTTTTGAGCCGCGAGTTTTCTTTACGAATGCAACCAGCTTTTTCTGGTACTCGCCCGCTTTTTCGACTCCTTCGAATGATTCGTTGTAGCCGAAGAACGCGAATACCACGTCGGCGTTCACGTGCTGCAGATACTCGGTCATCGACGTCGCACCTATGCTCCGCGGGAACGAATCCGGCCGGTCACCGCTGGAGCTCAAGTTGCGAAAACGAACCTGCTTGTCCTGCAACGCACTCTGCAGCAGCGTTTCCATCCAGCCATCATGCTGCATGCGATCCGGAAGTCCGTTGCCCAGGATTGCGACGACATCGTCCTTCTGAAACGCAAACGGCAGCGGATCGCGATAGTCGGCCGGGACGTCTGCCAGAGGTGGCTCGCTGGACGGCTGCGATCCGCTTGTTTGGCCGCCGCCTTTGACGGGAGCTCCTGGCTTTCCGGCGTACGTCAGATACGTCAGCTTGCCGCCGTTCTTGACATCAATCTCCATCACTTCCGGCGCCGCAATCTTTTCACCGCGAAACACGGCGTTGCGATCTGCATCAAGCAGCGTGATCGTGAATCCGTCCAGTCGACTCTCGAACGACTCTCGATTCCAAACCCCGACTTTTTCGACATCCATGGGCCTTCCGAGATCCACTTCCCACCACGGATTCTTGGAACCGGCGTTTACTGTGTGCGTCTGCCCGCCTTTGTTCCAGTCCGAGGATTTGTTCCCATCCAGTGCCTTCGGCGCAGTTCCCGCACCGTTCGTACTTGATTGAGTTGCATTGGCACCTTTGGCAACATTCTGACCGCCGCTGATGACTTCCACTTCGGCGAGAGTCAGAATTCGTTTGTCACCCGGAAGTTCAATGCGAACAAATCGTGCGGGTTTGCCAGTCACCAGCAGTTCAGCAGGCGGACCAACCTTCATGCGTGCATTTCTTTTCGATCTGTCGCCATTGGGTTTGCCCTTGTTCGCGGCGACATTGACGTCTGGCTGCTTCGTCTTGTTATTCGCCGGGATCGGGCTCTCGAAGCCTGCATACATCTCCGGCTTAATGCCGCGAGCGTGCGTTTGATTTCCGAACGTATTGGGATTGAACGGGCCAACGATCGCAACAGTCATGTCGGGCGCAATCCTGTCTTCCATGCCGAGCGTCCAGAAGATGCCATTGCACATCAGTCGGCGATAACCGTGGTTCGTCAAGTCCTCTGGCGTCCCGTACAGCGACGTGAATACACGGCCTTCTTTGCCGGACGCCGACTTGTAGGTTCGAGTCCATTCCGAAGGCATCGGCGGCTGGATTTCCGAAGGCGTCGAATCCGGCGTCATGCCGTCGAGCGGTTGAGCCATCGTCAGAATGTCGCCGTCAATGGGTTTGCCGACATAGCCACCCGCCTGAACCCAGACATCCTTCACTCCTCGCAAAATCGGATGCGACTTCATGTCGTCGACGATCGTGATCCGCGTGCTTTGCTGATGATTGCGGCCATAGTGGCCAACCCATGATTGACCAAGCACCTGATGTCCAAAGCCCAGTTCGTAGCCGATGTCCTTCGCGTCGAAGGAGTATTTCGAGTACGTCTTGCCGGGAGAAATCTTGAAGCCGTGTGTGGCCGTTCGCATGCCGACAACCGGACCGCCTCGCTTAATGTAGTCGTCAAAGTGTTTCATCTGTTCGTCCGGCAGATCCTGAAACCGCAGGAACACGACTGCTAAGTCTGCAGTGGCCAACGCGTCCATGTGAGGAATACTGGACGGCGTTCCGGCAACGATCTCGCCCGATTCCGGATCGATATTAAACAGCACCGTACATTTGAACCCATGATGCTTCGCCAGCAGTCGAGCCAAAGCCGGCAGCGATTCTTCGCTGCGGTATTCATGATCGCCAGCGACAAACACAATGTGCTTGCCATTCCCGACGCCAGTCGTTCCTTCAAAGACAAGAGGATCTGCCTGGACAACGCCGGCAAATGTGGTGGCAAAGAAAAGCAGCAACAACAATCTCATGATCGGGCTTCGTTATTATAGAGAGGAGGGTGGTGTGGTTTTAGTTTAGGTTCGGGATGCACTGCCTGTCGCGGTGTTTCATGAGGTCGTGACCGACAAGCGTTCGCAAAGAACTGCGATGTGCATTCAATGAACTACCGGTGAACCAGAACTATCTTCGTGGCGGTAGAATAGTTTACGAATCGCCATAGAGAAACTCGCCAGGAGCCTCGGCGTGCCCGTTACAGAAAAACGGCTAAAAGTCTTGACGGCTTTCGCGGCCGGGTTCCTCACTATGCAACGAATCCCCGCAAAACACCAGTTTAGATAGCACTGGATTACGATATGTTGGAGATCAGGAGGGGAATGAATGGCGACATTGAGCAAACGCAAAACCCAAAACGAAACCAATCGGTAATCCGGAGGCGTTTGCCTTTGGGTGCGGAATGTCTGCAGGTGCTGGGGCATCCGGTTCCACTGCAGATCGTGCAGTCGTTGTTGCAGAGGCGATACACAGACAGTTGGCGAGCTGGCTGAGGACTGTGAGATTCCGGATAACGTCGCCTCCGAGCATCTTCGAATGATGCAGCGCTGTGTTTTTTTCACGAGCGAACGAGAGGGCCGCAAGGTGTTCTACGTTCAGCTTTGCAGCGTTGAAATCGAGGCTGCCGCAGTAGCATGATCGATGCGACAACGCGAAGCACAGCCGATAGAAACTCGTTAAGTCAATCGAAACAGCACCAGCCGCGCTGTTGTCAATTGTCTGAATCGTTGACCGAGGTAATCAACGTCTTACGATCAATGCGTTTCATCAAGCCCTTCAACACCTTCCCAGGGCCGACTTCATAAAAGTCGGTGCAACCTTCGGCCAGCATGTGGCGTATGGAATCTTCCCAGCGAACCGGCTGCAGCACCTGTTGAATCAGCAAGTTGCGGATTTCTTCCGGATCGGTGTGCACGGCCGCATCGACATTGGAAACGACGGGGATTTCTGGTGACTTGATTTCAGTCGTGCTCAACACTTCCGCGAGCCGTTCGTCGGCCGGTTTCATGATCGGTGTATGAAACGCTCCGGCCACTGCCAACGGGATCGCTCGGCCGCCTTCCGCTTCCGCAATTTCAGCCGCTCGAAGACACGCGGCATTCACACCGCTGATCACGATATTGCCCGGACACAACAGGTTCGCAATTTGAATCGCACCATGCCCTGACGCTTCGTCGCAAACTTTCTGCACCTTCTCCCTGTCCAGCAACAGAATACTGACCATGCCCGATGGAGTCGCATCGGCGGCAGCCTGCATCGCCTGGCCACGTCGTTGCACGACTTTCAGACCGTCTTCGAAAGACATCGCTCCGGAAAACACCAACGCTGTGTATTCACCCAGACTCAGGCCAGCTGACATCTCACAGCCAAGCACAATGTCCGGCGAATCCGCTCGCAGTTTTTCCAAAGCTGCCAGGCTGCACACAAACAAAGCGGGCTGACTGTAGATCGTCGAATCAAGCTCGTCCGCCGGACCTTCAAAGCACAGCTTCGCCAGGTCATATCCCAGAATCTCATTCGCCTGCTCGAACAATTCCTTCGCTTTCGGATACTGTTGAACAAGATGTTTGCCCATGCCAACGTGTTGGGCACCCTGGCCAGGAAACAGAAGGGCGATTTTCGACATGAATTCGTTCCTTGGAAGTTCGTTTCAACAACGCGTCACCAGGAGATCCTCTGCGGACCGTTCCTCAGATCCCGTTGTGGTGCTGGTCGGTTAAGACTATTCCGAAGCTGCGACAGCAGCCGCTTCGGCCAGCTGTTCCACGATCTGAGCGTTGATTTGATGAGCCTGCAATTTCATGGCCATCTTCAACGCGTTGCGGATAGAATCGGCATCGCTGCTGCCATGGCAGATAATGCAACTGCCATCGATCCCGAGTAAAGGAGCTCCACCGGATTCCTGATAGCGATAGGTCTGAGACAACTGGTTCAGAACCTGTCCGGCTTTTTCGCGTTCCACGTCTAAAGCGGACAACATCGATTTGCTGACGGTCTTCATCAGGAATTCGGCCATGCCTTCGCTGACTTTCAGTACGACATTGCCGGTGAACCCTTCGCAAATCAGAACATCTGCTTCGCCCTGATAAACGCCTCGCCCTTCGACATTGCCGATGTACGAATCTTTCAGCGGCGATTCCGCGATCATCTGATGCGCGCCGCGGTACAGGTCGTTGCCTTTGCCTTCTTCGCTGCCGATGTTCAGCAGACCGATGCGCGGCGAATCGATGCCCAGGATCTCGCGAGCGAAAATCCGGCCCATCACTGCGTACTGAAACAAGTGCTCAGGCCGACACGCCGGATTGGCTCCGACATCGATCATCACACTGTGGCCCTTTAGGTTGGGCAACGTGACAGCAATGCCGGGGCGTTTCACGCCCTTCAAAAACAGTCGCGTTCGCAGCCCAGCGGCGACCACGGCACCCGTGTTGCCTGCGCTGACCACGGCTTCTGCTTCTTTGGCGGCCATCAACTGCCAACAGCGGGCAATTGAGCAGTTTGGCTTGGCGCGAAGAGCCACGGTTGGCTTTTCGTCCATACCAACCACGCCGTCTGCTTCTACGATGGAAAGCCGAGTCCGGTCAATTCCGTCGCGCTGTTGCAGAGCTTCTTCGAGTTTTGGTTCGAGAACAGCGGGGTCTCCGACCAGGATGACATGGAGGTCATCAACCTGGGCGACCGCATCGATGGCACCGTAAATGTTCGGATCTGGAGCGAAATCGCCCCCCATCGCGTCAAGCGCGATACGCATTCTGCTAGTCCTCGTCATCGACGGTCATTGTCCGACCCATATAGTAACCGCACGTCGGACAGATGACGTGAGTCGGCAGGGAGGTACCACACTGCGAGCAGCGAGCCAATTGCAGTGGTTTGACTGCGTTGTGGCTGCGGCGTTTGCGAGACCGCGTTTTTGATTGTCGTCTTTTTGGGACTGCCATGATTGTCAGATCCAGAGCGTACGTAGAGCTTTTATGGGGTCAGAAATTGCCGCTGCATTGAAAATAAACACAACGGCTAACGCAGAATTCGGGTGAAGTTGGAATGATCGACCGACTGAGCAAAGATGTTGAGCAAAGCAATGCGTTAAGAAGTGAAGTAGCACTTCAAAGAAGCAGATTCTCTCAACTCAGCTAAAGATCAGTTTTCGGAGGTTCTTCGTCTACGCTTTGTTGTCCTCAGCGCAAATCCAACCCTACACGTCACTTGTGCCCGAAAGCCGCGGAATACTGGCGGATGGCCCGCCAACTGTCAAGTATTCATTCGGTTAGCATAGCCAAGGAAGCCCGAAAAATCGGTCTACAGGTTGTGAAAACCCCCGAAATCCGCAAAGCTCCGGGAAGATCACGGGGCTGCGGGCTCCGGACGCCTCGGGAGATCACTGAACAATTCCCCCCAGACGAACCATTTTTCGCAGCCGTGAACGAATCGCCGCAGAATTCAAGATCACGGAAAACGCGCATCATGGCAGTCGTCGAAAAACTTGGGCAGTTCTTTCTGGGCCGCAAACATGTCCTGGAAACGGGAGAAACCACAACAGAAGACGTCCTCTACGACGCTAAAGACCTGACAACTCACGCGGTCTGCGTTGGAATGACAGGCAGCGGGAAAACGGGGCTCTGCCTGACCCTGCTGGAAGAGGCGGCCATCGATGGTATTCCGTCGATCTGTATCGATCCCAAAGGCGACATTGGGAACCTGATGCTGACGTTTCCCAACCTGTCGGCGGTAGAATTTGAGCCATGGGTCGATCCGTCTGAAGCGACGCGCAAGGGTATGACGGTGCCCGAATATGCGAAGCAGACGGCCGACACCTGGCGCAAAGGTCTGAACGATTGGGGCCAGGGGCCGGAACGTATTCAGAAGCTTCGCGAGGCAGCGGAAGTCGCTATCTACACGCCTGCCAGCAACGCTGGTCGACCGTTGACTGTGCTGCGGTCGTTTAATGCGCCGCCGCCGGAGATCCTGAACGACGGCGAAGCGTTTCGTGAACGGATCATGTCCGCGGTTTCCGGTTTGCTGGCGTTGATGCAGATGGACGTCGATCCGATCAGCAGTCCCGAACATATTCTGCTGTCCACGATTCTGGTTCACCAGTGGCGCGACGGCAACGATGTCGACATGGGTCTGCTGATCCGGTCCATTCAAGCGCCGCCATTCGACAAGGTCGGTTTTCTGGATCTGGAGTCTTTCTTCTCTGCCAAAGATCGCTTCAAACTGGCGATGTCGCTGAACAACCTGCTGGCGTCGCCCAGTTTTGCTGCATGGCTGGAAGGCGATCCGCTGGACATTCAAAAACTACTCTATACACCAGAAGGCAAACCCTGCGTGGCGATCGTGTCGATCTCGCATTTGTCTGATCAGGAAAGGATGTTCTTCGTCACGATCCTGTTGAATGAGATGGTGGCGTGGATGAGATCTCAAGCGGGCACATCCAGCCTGCGAGCTTTGTTTTACATGGATGAAGTGTTTGGATACTTCCCGCCAACTGCCAATCCTCCATCCAAGCAGCCGATGCTGACCATGCTCAAACAAGCGCGAGCGTACGGACTCGGCTGTGTTCTGGCGACGCAAAACCCGGTCGACCTCGACTACAAAGGACTGTCCAACTGTGGCACGTGGTTTCTGGGTCGTCTGCAAACGGAACGCGACAAGATGCGCGTCATGGAGGGACTGGAAGGCGTGGCGGCGACAGTCGGAGCTGCGTTCGACAAGCAGAAGATGGAACAAACGCTGGCCGGACTGGGCAGTCGCGTGTTCCTGCTGAATAACGTGCACGAAGATCGGCCGGTGATCTTCAAGACACGTTGGGCGCTGTCTTATCTGCGGGGCCCGATTTCTCGCAGGCAAATCGAAACCCTGATGGAACCGCTGAAACGCGCTGGCAACGACACGGCGGCTCCAACGTTCGGCCTGAAGGCAGAAAAGGAAGACGCGCAAGACGCTGGACGTCCTGTGCTGCCACCTGGCATTGAAGAATACTTCTTTCCAGCGCGGCGGAAGGCGACGTTAACATATCGCCCGGCGATTCTTGGGGAAGCTCGTGTGCACTGGGTTTCTTCGAAGAATGATGTCGACGAGTGGGACGACGTCACGTTGTTGCGACTGGCCGACGACGAACTGTCGAACGATCTCTGGGACGAGGCTGACGAATGGGACGAAGCTGACCTTCCGCGTCTGGAGTCAGCACCGGAAGGCGATGCCGTGTTTCGTGATCTGCCATCCGACATGAATCAGAAGAAGTCCTACAGCAGTTGGGACAGTGCATTAAAAGACTACTTGTATCGCGAGCGTCGGTTGGCGGTGTGGGGTTGTCCGGCCCTGGACGCAGCATCGCGTTCGGGCGAGTCAGAATCGGACTTCCGGATTCGCCTGCGACACGTGGCCCGGGAAGAACGTGATTTGCAGGTGGAAAAGCTTCGAGGGAAATACGCGTCGCGTTTTCGAACGCTGGAAGATCAGATTCGTCGAGCGGAACAGAAGCTGGAAACCCAGAAATTTCAACGATCACAAAAGACGATGTCGACCGGGATTTCGATCTTCACCAGCATCGCCGGCGCGCTGTTCGGCCGAAAGCTGGGGAGTTCGACGAATATCTCCCGCGCGGGCACGGCAATTCGTTCTGCCGGAACAATCGCCAAAGAACATGAAGACGTCAAACACGCGAACCAGGAACTCGCCGCGTTGATGCAGCGACGTGACGATCTGAATAACGAGGTTGATGAGGAAGTGTTGCGGATTCAGGATCTGTTTGATCCTGACCTGATTGAACTCACGCAGGAAGAAATCAAGCCACGAAAATCAGACATTAACGTCGAACGCGTCGTGCTGGTGTGGTTGCCATACACCATGGATTCAACGAACGACCGGCGTGGTACTCAGCGGGCGTTTTGATGCATCGCGATTGTTTTTGCGACTGAATGACGGAGTCCCGACGGTTGCCACTTCGTGAGTAAAAAGGCACATCGATGCCGCAATAGGCCTTGAACATTGCCAACTTCGCGACAAAATCCACCAACATGGGACGCTGCAGTTGGTGGGGAGCCGTTGCAGCATCCGTCGGGTATGAGAATCTCATGATCGAAACTGGCACGACTCACGAAACGTTCACCGCAGAAGAGTGCGAGAACTTTCATAGCGATGGCTACATCATTCAGCGACGGCTGATTCCGATCGCGTACATCGACACCATTCTTGAAGTGACGCGGCGCGATACCGGAGCGCATTTCGGCGACATCGAATATGAGGCCGATGTGAACTATCCCGGAGCTCCGCCGTCTCTGGATGCAGAAGGCGGTCGTACGATTCGCAGACTGCGACAGGCGTTCAGTCGTGATCCCGTGTTTTCGAAACTGGTGAAGGAACCATTCCTGCTGAATCGACTGCAGCAGCTACTCGGTCCGCAGGTTGTAATGCCACTCGTTCATCACAACTGTGTCATGACCAAGCATCCGCGGTACAGCAGCGATACCGGCTGGCATCAGGACATTCGGTTTTGGTCGTTCGGAAATTCCAATCTCATTAACGTGTGGGTGGCGTTGGGCGACGAAACGCTCACGAACGGTTGCCTCCGACTGATGCCAGGGACGCATAGCATGCAGTTCGAGCGGCACCAGCAGGATGCCTGTTTGTTTCTGCGCGCGGACCTGGAACAGAATCGCGAGCTGCTGGATTCTGCGGTGACGGCTGAGTTATCTGCCGGCGATGTTCTGTTCTTTCATGCCCGGTGTTTTCATGCGGCGACACGAAACCACTCCGACAACACCAAGTACTCCGCGGTGTTCACGTTCCGATCGCTCGACAATCCGCCTGTGCCGGGAACTCGGTCGGCAGAATTGCCCGAGTTACTGTTGTGAGTGCCCGACTGAGCATCGCTGTGAGGAAATCCAATGCAGTCGTGCAGATGCTGTTGTGCGTGTTGAGTCTGGCTTGCTTCGTCAGAGCTTCAAATGGTCAGGAACCATCTGTATCAGTGAAACTCGTGACGGCTAAAAACGGCAGCGACGAAGTTGTTGGACGCATCCTTGCGAAGACCGACAACGGGAGCCTGCTGCTGGAAGATCGCGCGGGGCGACTGCATCCGCTGGAACCGAAACACTTCAGTGATGTTACCGAACAACCGGGCGTTTTTTCTTACCTGTCCGAGGACGAAATGGGAGCCGCGCTGTTGAAGCTCACAGGTGCCGGCTTTGCCGTCCACACGACAGAGCACTTCGTGATTTGCTCCGACGCATCGGAATTGTACACGACCTACTGCGGGAGGTTGCTGGAAAAAGTTCACACAGAGTTTTACGCGTTGTTCGATGGATCGCCCGTGAAGCTGCGTCCCTTGGCGACGAAACTCCCGGTATTGGTGTTTCGCGAGTCAGCCGTGTTTCAGGAGTTCGCGAAGCGACAGCATCCCGATACCGACTTCAGCGATGTTCCAGGCTATTACTCGATCCGCGACAATCAAATGCTGATCACGGCGATTTCCGGCGATCGCTCGTTCCGCACAAATTCTGACGTCATCCGCGAACTAAAAAAACGACCACGACAGGTAGAAACGATTGTTCACGAAGCCGTGCATCAATTGTCTTACAACGCCGGACTGCAAATTCGCTATGCGGCGAATCCTACGTGGTTGTCGGAAGGCCTTGCAGTATATTTCGAAACGGCCAGCGGTCGCGGATCGCTGATCTGGAGCCGCCCTGGCGAGCCAAATCGAACTCATCTTCTGGGTTTTAAGAATGCGATGACTGACCAGAATCTCCGCCTGCCGCTGACCGAACTGTTGTCGTCCGACACCGCGTTCAGTTCCTCGGAACGGGCAGCCGATGCTTACGCAGAAGGCTGGGCGCTTACGATGTTCCTGATCCGCTCCGAGCGCGATGCGTTTGACCAGTTGATGCTGCGACAGCAACAACGCGTTCCGCTGAAGACCGTCACCGGTGACGAGCGACTCGCTGAAATCACCGAAGTCACCAGCAAGACGCCGGAGCAGCTGGAAGCCGCGGTCATTCGTTTCATGTCGCGCATCCACCCAAAGTAGGCTTCACTCTCTGAATGCGGCTACTTTGTTAAACCGCGGATACGCCAGTGAAATATTCCGGCTCCGCACCAGCGATCCATTTGATGTTACACCCGATGCCCGGTTTCTGATTTGTAGAAACTTCGCTGCCTGACAACACAGCGTCGCAGGCCGCCTTAAGATCTTCACCAGTGACCACGACTCCATTCCCTGGTCGACTGCTGTCGAATTGGCCTCGATACACCAGTGAATGGTCGGCATCGAACAGGAAGAAATCTGGTGTGCACGCCGCCTTGTAAGCTTTGGCAACGCTCTGGTCAGCGTCAAACAGGTACGCAAACCTGTAGCCGGCCGCGACCGCTTCTTTCTTCATTTCTTCCGGACCATCCTGTGGGTACTTTTCCACATCGTTAGAACTGATCCCCACGACAGCCAAACCTTTCGTCTGGTACTCGACAGCGAAAGCAGCCAACGCCGTTCGAAGATGTATAACGAACGGACAGTGATTGCACATGAAAATCACCAACAGAGGTTTGCCCGCATAGTCGCTGCGGCTGACTGTGCTGTCATCAACATTCTGTAGAGAAAATTCCGGGGCAATTGTGCCGAGTGGTAACATCGTTGAAGCTGTCTTGACCACGAAAGGGAACTCCTGGGCGCTGGTTACGAAATTTGAAATGAATGACCACGTAATGCATCGCGGCCTACTTTTGAATCTGTGCGAGCAGTGGATCGATAATGACTTCGGGGAGGAAGTCCTTCAAACGTTCGCGGACATTTCCCTGTCCCATTGTGGCGATTTGCTTAATCAGAGAACTTGAGACGTGGTTATAACGTTCGCCGGACATCAGGAAAACCGACTCGATTTCCCGATCCAGCACACGGTTGGCCAGCGACATCGTGAATTCGGCGTCGATATCCGTGAGACTCCTCACGCCTCGCAACAACAAACGGCTGCCGCACTGGCGTACGAACTCGACAGCCAACCCTTCGAATGCTGTGACCGTCACGTTGTCCAGGTGACTGACCGCCGCCTTGCACAGATCGATTCGCTGCTGAGTCTTGAACAGCGGATGCTTATCCGGATTGATGCCGATCCCCAGCGTCAATCGCTCAAAGATGCGGGCGCCACGGGCAATGATGTCCATATGCCCCAGTGTCAGAGGGTCAAAGCTGCCGACGTAGACTGCGTGAGAGGAAGGTTTGTCTGACATGTTTTGTCTCTAAAAAAGGTGTCACGGTAGCAGCCGCAATTCTCGACAGACATCGGAAACTGGCAATGCTCATGGACGGTCAGGTGTAAATTTGGCAGGTTTTCAGTTCAGTTGCAAATTCCCAGCTCAGCAGTCATTTTATCGCAACGTGTTTATATAAAAGCATTTACGGCCAGTGCGAGCATGATCCGGAGCAGTTGGCTCGGAATTCTTAACCATCGGCACAATCTGTGCTCTGACCGATATGGATGCTAGATCGGTCGGGTGCTTGCGCCCATTTCGAAAGACGGATCGCAAAGGCGGATTCAGGAGCACCGGACAAATGGCAGTCTTTCGATGGGGACAACACTGGAACCCGTTAAAAGATCTCGAACGGGAAGTCGACCGACTGTTGCAGGGAATGAACCTTGCCCTCCAGGTTCGTTCTCCGCGCCGATTTCCGCTGATCAACCTCCACGATGATGGTGAATGCTACGTGCTGACAGCGGAAGTACCTGGCGTCGAGTTGGCAGATCTTGAAGTGACCGCAGCCAATGGAGTTCTCACACTGAAGGGGCTCCGCAAGGCACCTCCGGAAGCTCGCGAAGATTCCTTCCGGCGACAGGAACGATTTCAGGGAGCGTGGCAGAGAAAACTGCAACTGCCCGACCGAATTGACGAAGACGGTATGAAGGCTGAATACGCACTCGGAATTCTGAAGGTTACTCTACCAAAAGTCGCCGGCACCGCCGCGCGTAGCATTCCCGTGATGGAAGGTCCGTCGTAAGTCGACCGTGCCAGGGCATCTTAATTATGAACGACAACACCGACATCACGAGAACACAGTCTCCCGACCGGTCCGTCGCCAGCGATGGTGATTCGGAGGACTCAGAGGCTCCACGGATGCTGCTGAACCCTTCGATCGACATCTACGAAACGGCAGAAGGTCTGGTGCTGTACGCTGATCTGCCAGGCGTCAATTCTGAGGGGTTGGATCTGCAGGTTCAGGATAACCGCCTGGCGTTGTTTGGTCGTGTGGAAGGAACGATGGGCCCGACCGAAATGCTGCATCAGGAGTATCAGATTGGTGATTACCTGAGATCGTTCATCCTCAGCGATGAAGTCAACCACGAGAAGATCTCAGCACGTCTGAACAATGGCGTGTTGCGAGTTGAGCTACCGCGGACGGCGCGTACAGAACCACGGCGGATTGAGATCTCAACGGAATGAAGTCCGCTCACGTTGAGCTATTTCGGTTCGTGCGAGCTTCGGTTTCCTGTGTAACGTAATGTCCTTTATGTTGCACAACATGACCATATGCAACGGCGTTTTGACAGCCGTGAATCCAACACGGCAGGATGTTCGAACGGTCTGGATCTGGCGGTGTCAAACGCGTCCCATGTAATGAGTTGTTAACAGCTTGATTCGTGAGACGAGTTTCCTGGACTCTTCGAGCCAGCAAATTGCCTGCATCCGGCTTCAGCGGCTGAGTCGCGTCAAAAATCAACGAAATCTGACACGGTTCAAATCTTGTCGCCCCGACTTGAAATAAAACAGCTCGTTGCGTTGATTCGCGGCGAGCTGTTTCTCGTTTACTGGCAAGGATTTATGACGTTTTCGGCCTTTGCTCTTCGAGTTCAAACGAGCTCTGGCGATTGTTCAGATTGGTCGTGCAATCGCAGTAACTCGTTTCATATGAATCAGTTGCAAAGTTCAAATCCAGTCGCCACTCTCGGGGTTCGTCAGGCTGGTTCGAGTCTTGATCGGGGAACGTTCTCATCACTATCCGAACCAAACCCTCAGTCACAAGTTGTTTTTTGGCAGAGGGCTTTGTCATTGACTCGTTGAGCCACTCCTTATTTGGGTTCTGGGAGAAGGTTATCCCTCCGCAATTGTCGAACCGGACCTTGAGACCAGATCCAGAATTTTCTGGCCCCACTCAGTCGTCCGCAACCGACAGTAGATATTGGTGGATGGACCTGAGGAGTGTTCACTTGCTCGAATCATGGGTCTTCGAGTTGCCAGATTGCGAAAAGTGCTAAATCCTAAACGAACGCAAGAGTGAACTCGGCGAGGAGTCAAACCCATTTGCGCGGAGGCGGTGCTGAAAACACTTGCCGAGATCAAAGGTTCGCAGCCGGTTTTCGGCGTCGCTGAGACCAATTAATACGCTCATTTGCGAATATTGTCGGAATCATGTGTCACAATCAACAACTGAAATCAGTTGTTGTTATGGAAAGTGAACCAGTGACATTTTTGCGTGACCGCGACCTCGCGGCCTTCGAGCAGATCGTTGCCGCTCATGAAGCGGCTGTGCGGGCGTTCGTGGCTGTGCGGATTGATGATCCGTTTGAAGCTCACGATCTCGCTCAGGAAGTGTTCCTATTGCTTTGGCGCAAATTGGAAGAAATTGATCTCGACCAACCGTTGCGTCCGTGGTTGCTGGCGGTGGCCATGAATCTGGTGCGGCAACATCGTCGAAAAAGCCGCGCGACTCCCGTTGGAGGCAACGATGGTGTGCTCGAGCTGCTTCAAGATCGCTTGGCCAGCGGCGATGCTGTCGATGGTCCGGTCTTTGCTGCGCTAGAGCGTTGCCTTGGCAACGCTTGACGAGGCGGCGCGACAGCTCATCCGATGGCGATATGAGGACGGCCTTGTGATTCGCGAGATCTGCTCGCGCGTCGGTAGCGGGCATTCCGTGGTGACGATGAAGCTGCACCGCTTGCGTTCATTGCTGTTCGACTGCATTCAAGCAGACACGCAGGAGGCATCGTCATGAACCGTGAACAGCGATTAGCCGCATGGCTAGAAGGCGAACTCGACGCTCACTCGAATGAGGAATTGCTTCGAGAGCTGTCGGCTGACGAAAGCTTCGCGAGTGAAGCTGCGGAGCAGTTACAGATGAAGCGTCTGCTAAGTTCACAAGCGGTGGATGAAAAGGAGTTCACGCGCGAACTGCTATTGAAGGTTCAATCTCTGGCTAACCTTGCTCAGGAGCCACCGACGGAACGTGCCGTGCTGAAACAGTTGCAGCAGCGTCGGTGGTGGAATCGCGCAGGCCTGATTGCTGCCGGGATGACCGCGGTGGCAGCCATTGTGATGTTGCTATTCGCCCGGCCAGATCAGGTTCGATCTGTCGCTCCGATGGTGCGCGTGCTCGCGACCGAGGGTGTGCAGTCGCTGGATGTGAGGGCTCTGGAGGATTCGCAACAGGTTACGATCGAAGGAGGCATTCTGGAAATCGAACTCGGTGCAGAGACTCGGCTTGTGTTGGAAGGTCCCGCGGAATTCGCAGTTGTCTCAGTGAATGAAGTGCGGCTGGTCAGCGGTCGATGTTACGCGGAGATGGACAAGGGCGCATCAGGATTGCGGATCACGACACCGTCAGGTGAAGTGCTCGATCTGGGCACACGCTTTGGCGTCGAAGTGCTGCCTTCTGAAGAGACATCGGTGCATGTGTTTGAGGGCAAGGTGGAAGTCGACTTGTCTCAGCAGCGATCGATCCTAAACGAAGGTGAAGCTGCCCTATGGACGACGATGGGCGAGCTCACCACGATTTCTCTAGAAGCTGAGCGCTTCGTCAGCCGTCTGCCGGGCAGCGAGCAACAACCTACAAAGTGGATCCATTGGCCGTTCGATGAACGCAGTGGCGAAGTTACTGTCCCTCAGGGCGAAGGGTTTCCGGATGCCATGAGCCCTGCGAGATTGCACGGGGCGAGCTGGATTGAACGAGATGGTTCCGGCGCATTGGAATTCGACGGTTTGGACGATTGGGTAGAAACTGCTTTTGTAGGTCTCGGTGGAGATGCGGATCGCACGGTGGCCGCGTGGGTCAAACTGGGCCAGGAGTTCGGCACATCAAGCGGTCAGGCAATCGTCGGCTGGGGTGATTTCAGCATTCTGGATCCGGATCGCCGACGCGGCGCGGCGTGGGAACTCGGTATCGGTGATACGGCCACGCCAGTCGACACATTCGGGCGACTGAAGATCGCGGTTGGCGGACCTCTGATCGTTGGGCACGAAGACTTGCGCGATGGCGGTTGGCATCATGTGGCGGCGGTGTATCTCAGCAATGGTGCTGCCAACGGTCGCGGGATCGTGCTGCT
Organism: uncultured Planctomycetaceae bacterium; assembly: GCA_937919915.1. Classification (GTDB taxonomy): domain Bacteria; phylum Planctomycetota; class Planctomycetia; order Planctomycetales; family Planctomycetaceae; genus Fuerstiella. The sequence continues at coordinate 1,950 of CALFOL010000714.1, read as the reverse complement.
ATACGTTGACGGCCAGTTACAGAAGCGGACCTTCGGAAAGAAGCGTTTGGTGCTCGACACCGACGTGCAGTCCAGCAGTTCGGAACCTGTTCAGTTTGGTCGCCAGGTGATGCGAGCAACGGCTCATCGCGAGTATTTCAAGGGCGCTATCGACGACATTATCCTTTTCAATCGTGCCCTCAGCGGCGACGAAATTCGTGCCCTGATACAAAACAACTCTGCCCTATGAAAACTCTACTGTTGTTCCCACTGCTCCTTGTAGCGACGACCGTGTCGGCTGCTGAGTCCCGACCGAATATCGTTCTGATCATTACCGATGACATGGGATTCTCGGATATCGGTTGCTATGGCGGCGAAATCCAAACGCCGAACATTGATTCGTTGGCTCGCAGAGGTGCGAAGTTCTCGCAGTTCTACAATTGCGGAAAATGCGAACCAAGTCGCGCGGCTCTGATTACCGGGCACCAGTTCTGGACGCACGATGCGAACGTGGCGATTCGCAAGGACAGTCCGAATTTTGGCGAGATCATTCAGGCCGCAGGCTATCGCACGATGATGGTTGGCAAGTGGCACGCCTTTGGCAATCCGTTTGAGCGAGGTTTCCATCGACACTTTGGTTTCATGACGGGCGGCTGCGACTTCTTTCTTGGCAATGACACCTTCACGCTCGATGGCAAACCGTGGACCGTACCGAAAGACGACTTCTACGCTACATATGAGTTCACGGACTACGCCGACCAATTCATTCGCGAAGAGCAGGCGGCTCATCCCGACCAGCCATTCTTTCTGTACCTTGCTTACAACGCGCCGCATTCGCCCATTCAGGCACCTGCCGATCAGGTTGCGAAGTATCGCAGCAAGTATCTGAAGGGGTGGGACGCGATTCGTAAGGAACGATTCGCACGACAACAAGCGATTGGACTCGCGGGCGACGGTTGGAATTTCCCGAACCGACCCGAAAACATTCCCCCGTGGGATTCGCTAGACGAACAATCTCGCGACTTCGAAGACCTTCGCATGGCGACCTATGCCGCTATGGTTGATTGCGTCGATCAGGGCGCCGGACGTGTGATGCGGACACTGAAAGAACTCGACATCGATAACAACACGCTTGTCATCTTCATGAACGATAACGGAGCCAGTCCCAACGATCGCGTCCGACGTGGAAAGTTTGGGACGGCCGGGACAACGTGGAATACGGGCGTTGCTTGGGCTCACGCATCAAACACTCCGATGAAATTCTACAAGCGAACGCAGCATAGTGGTGGAGTCACAACACCGTTCATCGCCTGTTGGCCCGACGGACTCGAGCCGCAAGCCGAGTTCATCGATCAACCGCTACACATCACGGACATCCTGCCCACGCTAATCGAAATCGTTGATACAGCGTACCCACCGAACTTCGGTGGCAAACAACACCCACATTTGCCGGGACGTTCGTTCGCCAGCGTGCTTGCCGATGGTGAAACCTTGCCGCCGATACCACTGCACTTTTCTTTGTTCAACAACATCGCTGTTGTCGATGGCGGTTGGCGAATGGTGACGGCCTACGATCAGCCGTGGCAACTTTATGACTTGACCAACGATCGTACCGAGACACGCGACGTGGCCGACTCAAATCCAAAACGCTTGCAAGAGATGCTGGCGTTACAGAAGAAGTATTCGGAAAGACCTGACGTACGTCTCCGGCTCAAGCCCGGCGAACGCGAACCGGAATACGCTCCGATCTACAAGTCCGACGGCAAAATCGGACCAGGCGCTCGCGAGAGCGTGCCCGATGAAAAAGCATCGCTGCAAAGGGCCAAAGAGCGGTCTCAAGGCAATCAGTTAGCTGCACCTAAGCCCAAAACGAAATAACAGCCCTCACCAATTCAACATATTATGAATCTATCAAATCCAAATCGCTCGCGTGAGAAGCGACTGTTTGCCATCGTCATTCCGTTCTTCTTC